>JAFZPN010000074.1 GCA_017550315.1 Clostridia bacterium | reverse complement strand
TGGACCGACGTCCTCTGGGGCGACGTCGACTATATGTTCGTCGACTGCCCGCCCGGAACCGGCGACGTTCCGCTCACCGTCTTCCAGTCCATCAAGCTCGACGGCGTCATCATCGTCACCACCCCGCAGGACCTCGTCTCCATGATCGTTTCCAAGGCCGTCAACATGGCCTCTCTCATGAACATCCCGGTCATCGGCCTCATCGAGAACATGGCCTACGTGAAATGTCCCGACTGCGGCGCCGAGATCGAAGTCTTTGGCCCCTCGAAGGCCGAGGACGTCGCGAAACAGTTCGGCATCCCCGTGCTCGGACGCATGCCCCTCGATCCGAAGCTCTCCGCCCTCGTGGACCGCGGCGTCCTTGAACTGATGGAAAACGACTACCTCGAAAAAGCCGCGGACGCCGTCGAAGCGTTCTGCGAAAAGAAATAATCCCCCAAACTCACTAATAATCTCCCAAGGAGGCACATAAAACCCATGAAAAAAGTCATGACATCCGTTCCCTTCCGCGGCACGCCCGAACAGCTCGCCGAGCTCGACCGCGTCATCGAAGAGAACAAGAACCAGCCCGGCGCGACCCTCGCGATCCTCCAGAAGGCGCAGGACATCTACGGCTACCTGCCCGAAGAAGTGCAGCGCCACATCGCCCTCGCCCTCGACATTCCCTTCTCCGAGGTCTACGGCATCGCCACCTTCTACGCCCAGTTCCAGCTCAATCCGAAGGGCGAGCATCCCGTCTCCGTCTGCCTCGGCACCGCGTGCTACGTGAAGGGCTCCGGCAAGGTCATGGAAAAGCTCGTGGAGATGCTCGGCATCCAGCCCGGCGGCATCACCGACGACCTGAAGTTCTCCCTTGACGCCACCCGCTGCATCGGCGCGTGCGGCCTTGCGCCCGTCATGACCGTCGGCGACGACGTTTACGGCAGACTCGAACCCAACATGCTCAAGGGCATCCTCGCAAAATATCAGTAAATCCGACATCGGACAGCAGGCGCTGACTCGAATTCAAGCTCTGCGAAAGGCAGAGGATGGGAGAAGACATGAAAATCGGTGAAATCAAAGAGCTCTTGAACGCTGAACTGCTTTGCGGCGAAGAATACCTCGACCACGACGTCTTCGCGGCCTGCTGCAGCGATATGATGAGCGACGTGCTCGCGTTCGTGAAGGACCAGGGTGTGCTGCTCACGGGACTCCTCAATTCACAGGTCATCCGGACCGCCAATATGATGGACATGGTCTGTATCGTCATCGTGCGGAACAAAGTCCCCACGGAAGAGATGATCGAGCTTGCCTCCGACAGCGGACTCGTGCTGATGCGGTCCCCCCTCCGCGCATTCGAAGCCTCGGGCGTTCTCTACTACGCCGGACTCGGCAGGAGGGAAGAGGATGGCTGAGAATATCCGGTTCCACTTTGACGTCGACGGCGAGAACTTTACCTCCGCCGGAGAGGCGTCCGTAGCCGTGAAGAAAAAACTCCGTCAGCTCGGCTTTTCTCCGGACGTGATCCGCAAGGTCTCCATCGCCATGTACGAAGGGGAAATCAACATGGTCATCCACGCGAACGGCGGCACCGCGGACGTGGAAGTGACCGACGATGAAATCGTGATTGTCCTCGCCGACCAGGGACCCGGCATCCCGAACGTAGAAATGGCCATGCAGGAGGGCTACTCCACCGCCCGCGACAACATCCGCGCCCTCGGGTTCGGAGCGGGCATGGGCCTTCCGAACATGAAGAAGTACACCGACGAGATGGAGATCGACACCGAGGTGGGCGTCGGGACCACCATTACCATGAAAGTGTATCTATAACGCCGCGCTCCGTGACTGCCACGGGACCCGACGCGGCGTTCTGAGGTGGCTATGGCAGATTACAAGCATTCCGTATCCCTCGAAGTCAGCAAATGCAAGGGCTGCACGACGTGCCTCAAACGCTGTCCGACGGAGGCGATCCGTATCCGCGACGGGCACGCCGTCATCAACTCCGACCGCTGCATCGACTGCGGCGAGTGCATCAAGATGTGCGCCTACCGGGCGAAGAAGGCCGTCCACGACAGCCTCGACTGCATCGGGAAGTACAAATACACCGTGGCCCTGCCCGCGCCTTCGCTGTACGGCCAGTTCGACCACATGGACAACATCGGCTACATCATCCGGGGCCTCCACGACCTCGGCTTTGACGACGTCTTTGAAGTGGCCTGCGCGGCGGAGCTCGTTTCTGCCTACACCAGACTCTATATCAAGCGGAGCGACATCAAGAAGCCCGTCATCAGCTCCGCCTGCCCGACGATCTCCCGCATGATCTCGATGAACTACCCCTTCCTCATCGAGCATGTCCTCCCGATCCTGCCCCCCGTGGACATCGCCGCCTATCTCGCGCGCGAGAAGGTAAAGGCGAGTCACCCGGAGCTTACGGACGAGGAGATCGGGATCGTCTTCATCTCCCCCTGTCCCGCGAAGGTCAGCTACGTGAAGAACGATTTCGCCGGGGACCGCAACTACATCACCGACGTGGTCTCCGTCCGGGACGTCTACTTCGCGCTGCTCGACGTGATGAAGGAGCGCGAGGACGAACCGCTCGAGAACACCGAATCCGGCATGATCGGCATCGGCTGGGCAACCACGGGCGGCGAATCCACGGCGATCTTCAACGAGCGCTACCTCGCGGCGGACGGGATCGAAAACTGCATCCGCGTGCTCGACCAGATCGACAACGAGGACATCACGAGCCTCGATTTCGTCGAACTGAACGCGTGCGACGGCGGATGCGTGGGCGGCGCGATGACCGTCGCCAATCCGTATATCGCCCAGGCGCGCCTCCAGACCCTCAAGCGCTACCTCCCCGTCTCCCCCAACCGTCCGGCGAGCGAGTGGATCCCCGATCAGTATTTCAACGAGCGCGGGATCGAATACAACCCGGCGACGCTTCTGTCCGAAGACCGCAAGGTCGCGCGCCAGATGATGCAGGAGATCGAAGCCATCAAGGAAAGCCTGCCCCAGATCGACTGCGGTTCCTGCGGCGCGCCCACCTGCATGGCCTTCGCGGAGGATATCGTCCGGGGCGAGGCCAACGTGGACGACTGCACCGTCATCATGAAGATGCTGTTCCATCAGTATCTCGACGAACACAAGGAACGATCCGTTCTCGACAAAATCGCCTCCGACCCCATCCTGAATCTCAAAAAGGAGAACGCGGAATGAATCTGGACGAACTCTCGAAAGCTTTGGAGCTCACGCTGATCGCGGGCGAGACCGCGGATAAAACGTGGCACGGCGTCTATGCCGGCGACCTGCTCAGCCGCGCGATGAGCCATGTCAAGCTCGACAATCTTTGGATCACCATCATGTCCAATGCCAATGTGATCGCCGTCGCCAGCCTCACGGAAGCCTGCGCGGTCATTCTGGCGGAGGGCGTGGAGCTGCTCCCCGAAGCCCTCGACGCGGCGGTGGACAACGGCATCACCGTTCTCTCGTCGACGCGCACGGTGAACGAGCTCTGCATCGCGATCCACGAGGCCGTCGCCGGGCGGACATGAAGCCGTACTTCTGCGATCTGCACATTCATTCCTGCCTGTCCCCCTGCGGAGACGACGACATGACGCCCGCGAACATCGCGGGAATGGCGTCGCTGAACGGGCTGGAGATCGTAGCCCTGACCGATCACAATTCCTCGAAAAACTGTCCCGCCTTCTTCGCGCAGGCAAAGCGGGTCGGGATCATCCCCGTCGCCGGCATGGAGCTGACCACCGCGGAGGACATCCACGTGATCTGCCTCTTCCGCACGCTCGAGGATGCCATGGCGTTTGACGCCTACGTGAGCGTGCACCGGACCCTCATTCCGAACCGGCCGGAGATCTTCGGCTCCCAGGTGATCCGGGATGAAAACGACGAGGTCATCGGAGAGGAGCCGAACCTTCTCCTCAACGCGGCCGATCTCTCGCTCGAGGACGCGTACCGCGAAGTCACGAAACGGGGCGGTGCCGTCTATCCCGCGCACATCGACCGCCCGTCGAACGGCATCGTCTCGATCCTCGGCACCTTCCCGCCGGATCCGCCGTTTACCGCCTATGAGCTGAACGACGCCTCCTCGGAAGGACAGTACCGGGAAAACTATCCGGTGATCCGCCCCCTCGCACGGGTCGTATCGTCGGACGCGCACAATCTCTGGAGCATATCCGAAGCCGGCTTCTCGATCACCTTGGACGACGAACCCTATTCCTCGTCCCTCGTGCGCGAGCGGCTGATCGACTACCTGTCGGGCAAAGACAAGATCCCGGCGGAGCAAGGAGGAAACCCGCATGGATGAGCTGTCGCTCTATGTTCTCGACATCACGATGAATTCCGTCCGGGCCGGCGCCACAGAGATCACCATCACCCTCCGCGAGGACGGGGAATGGCTGTGGTTTACCGTGGAGGACAACGGCTGCGGCATGACGGAGGAGCAGCTCAAAAAGCTGACGGATCCCTTTTTCACCACCCGCAAGACGAGAAAGGTCGGCCTCGGCATCCCGTTCCTCAAAATGCTCGCGGAGATGACGGACGGCTATGTCCGCGTCACCTCCGTCCACGAATCCGTATCGGAGAACCACGGGACGAAGACCGAAGCAAAGTTCGGCAAGAACCACATCGACTTCCTCCCGCTCGGCGACATCGTCGAGACGGTCAAGACCCTGATCCAGGGCGCGCCGTCCATTGATTTCACGTTCGAGCACATCTTCGACAACGGAAAGGTGGAACTGTCCTGCGCCGCGCTGCGGGAAATGCTCGGCGACGGCATCTCTCTCTCCGAGCCCGACATCCTCCAGTGGATCGGACAGTATCTTCACGAACAGTACGACGAGCTGGGTCACCCGGCGGAGCGTCTGTAATACAGTCTTCAATAAAAAATCCATATACGAAAGGACCAAACCCTATGAAATCTCTTGAAGAGCTCATGGCGATCAAAAACAAGATGGCTGACCGCGTGGCTGTCCGCACCTCGAGCGGCAACACCCGCATCGTCGTCGGCATGGCGACCTGCGGCATCGCGGCCGGCGCGCGTCCCGTGCTGAACGCGTTCGTCGAAGGCATTTCCGAAGCGGGCCTCGCCGACGACGTCATCGTCACCCAGACCGGCTGCATCGGCATCTGCCAGTACGAGCCCGTCGTCGAAGTGTTCGAGAAGGACAAGGAAAAGACCACTTACGTCAAGATGACCGCCGAGAAGGCGAAGGAAGTCATCGAGAAGCACATCAAGGGCGGTACTCCCGTCGCTGAATACACCATCGGCGCTGCACAGCTCTGATTAACAGGAGGATAAAACACCTATGATTCGTTCACATGTACTGGTCTGCGGCGGTACGGGATGTACCTCTTCCGGCAGCCGCCAGATCCGCGAGAGACTGGCCGAGGAACTGAAGGCGCAGGGTCTTGAAAACGAAGTCAAGATCGTCCAGACCGGCTGCTTCGGTCTCTGCGAGCACGGCCCGATCATGATCATCTATCCCGAAGGCACCTTCTACTCCCGCGTCACGCCGGACGACGTCCACGAGATCGTCTCCGAGCACCTCCTGAAGGGCCGTATCGTCGAGCGTCTGGCGTACACCGACACCGGCGACGAAGAGGTCAAGAAGGCCGCCGACGTCTCCCTGAGCGACACCGTGTTCTACAAGAAGCAGAACCGCGTCGCGCTCCGCAACTGCGGCGTCATCAACCCCGAGGACATCGACGAGTACATCGCGATGGACGGTTACTTCGCCCTGAACAAGGTCCTCACCGAGATGACCCCGGACGACGTCATCAACACCATCTCCGCATCCGGACTGCGCGGACGCGGCGGCGGCGGATTCCCGACGGGCCGGAAGTGGTCCTTCGCGAAGGCCTCCGTTTCCGATAAGAAATACGTCGTCTGCAACGCGGACGAAGGCGACCCGGGCGCGTTCATGGACCGTTCCGTCCTCGAAGGCGACCCGCACGTCGTGCTCGAAGCCATGGCCATCGCGGGCTATGCGATCGGCGCCGACGAAGGCTGGATCTACGTCCGCGCGGAATATCCGATCGCCGTCAAGAGACTGAACATCGCGATCGAACAGGCGCACGAATACGGCCTGCTCGGCAAGAACATCTTCGGCACCGATTTCAGCTTTGACATTCACCTCCGTCTCGGCGCCGGCGCGTTCGTCTGCGGCGAGGAAACGGCCCTCCTGACCTCCGTCGAAGGCAACCGCGGCGAACCCAGACCGCGTCCTCCGTTCCCGGCTGTCAAGGGTCTGTGGGGTCAGCCCACCATCGTGAACAACGTCGAGACCTGGGCGAACATCCCCCAGATCATCCTCAAGGGCGCCGACTGGTTCGCCTCCATGGGCACCGAAGGCTCCAAGGGCACGAAGGTCTTCGCGCTCACCGGTAAGATCAAGAACACAGGTCTTGTGGAAGTCCCGATGGGCACCACGCTGCGCGAGATCATCGAAGAGATCGGCGGCGGCATCCCGAACGGCAAGAAGTTCAAGGCTGCCCAGACCGGCGGTCCTTCCGGCGGATGCATTCCGGCCTCCCTCATCGACACCCCGATCGACTATGACAACCTGACCAAGATGGGCTGCATGATGGGCTCCGGCGGTCTGATCGTCATGGACGAAGATACCTGTATGGTCGACATGGCGAAGTTCTTCCTCGAATTCACCGTCGACGAATCCTGCGGCAAATGTTCTCCCTGCCGGATCGGCACCATGCGCCTGCTCGAGATCCTGAACAAGATCACCGAAGGCAAGGGTGAGCTCGAAGACCTCGACAAGCTCGAAGAGCTCGCCAACTATATCAAGGCCGCTTCCCTCTGCGCGCTCGGACAGACCGCTCCGAACCCGGTCCTCTCCACCCTCCGCTTCTTCCGGGACGAATACATCGCGCACATCGTGGACAAGAAGTGCCCCGCCGGCGTGTGCAAGAGCCTGCTGCAGTACACGGTCGACACCGACAAGTGCAAGGGCTGCAAGCTCTGCATGCGGAACTGCCCGGCCGGTGCGATCTCCGTCAACCCGGGTCAGGAAGTCAAGGAAGGCCAGAAGCTGCCCTACGTTGTCATTGACACGTCGAAGTGCGTGAAGTGCGGCGCTTGTATCGACAACTGCAAGTTCGGCGCCATCTATAAGAAATAAGAAAGGGTCGGAATAGATTACTATGGCTATGGTTAATGTAAAAATCAACGGCGTCGATTATTCCGTGCCGTCTGACGTGACCGTTCTGGAAGCGTGCAGATATGCGAACATCGACATCCCGACGCTCTGTTACCTGAAGGACGTCAACCAGATCGGCGCGTGCCGCATCTGCCTCGTCGAAGTGAAGGGCGCGAGGGGCATGGTGGCTGCCTGCGTTTACCCGGTGAACGAGGGCATGGAGATCACCACGAACTCCCCGAAGATCCGCCAGATCCGCAAGACCAACCTCGAGCTGGTGCTGTCCGCGCACGAAAAGAAGTGCCTGTCCTGCATCCGCTCCACCACGTGCGAGCTCCAGAAGCTGGCGCAGGAGTACAAGTGCGAAGAGACCAAGTTCGCGTACTCCCCGAAGGAGAACCTCGAGCCGATCGACGCCTCCTCCCCGTCCATCATCCGCGACAACAACAAGTGCATCCTGTGCCGCCGCTGCGCAGCCGCCTGCGAAAACCTCCAGGGCATCTCCGCCATCCGCGTGGTGAACCGCGGTTACGACTCCAAGGTCGCGACCATGTTCGAGAAGCCGCTGGCCGAGACCTCCTGCATCAACTGCGGCCAGTGCATCGTGGCATGTCCCGTGGGCGCCCTCTATGAGAAGGACGACACCCAGAAGATCCTCGACGCCATCGCCGATCCCACCAAGCATGTGGCGATCTGCACCGCTCCGTCCGTCCGCGCGACCATCGGCGAATGCTTCGGCTATGAGCCCGGCACGGACTGCGAGGGCAAGATGGTTGCCGCGCTCAAGAAGCTCGGCTTCGACGGCGTGTACGACATGAACTTCACCGCCGACCTCACCATCATGGAAGAGGCGTACGAATTCATCGGCCGCGTCCAGAACGGCGGCAAGCTCCCGATGATGACCTCCTGCTCGCCCGGATGGGTCAAGTACTGCGAGCACTACTTCCCGGATATGATCGATAATCTGTCCACCTGCAAGTCCCCGCAGCAGATGTTCGGCGCGGTCTACAAGACCTACTTCGCCGAGAAGATGGGCCTCGATCCCAAGGATATCGTCTTCGTCTCCGCCATCCCGTGCACCGCGAAGAAGTTCGAGGTGGGCCGTGACGGTCAGTCCGTGGACGGTATGCCCGGCGTCGATATCGCCGTCACCACCCGCGAGCTCGGCCGCATGATCAATCAGGCCGGCATCGACTTCAAAGCCCTTGAGGACGAGAAGTTCGACCAGCCGATCGACATCGGTTCCGGCGCAGGCGCGATCTTCGGTGCGACCGGCGGCGTTATGGAAGCTGCTCTCCGTACCGCGGCGGAAGTCCTCACCGGCAAGCCGCTCGAGAAGCTCGACTTCGACGATGTCCGCGGCACCGAAGGCCTCAAATTCGCCGCTTATAAGATCGGCGATCTCGAACTCAAGGTCGCG
>JAFZPN010000073.1 GCA_017550315.1 Clostridia bacterium | reverse complement strand
TCCCGCAGAGCGGCCATATCGAGAGCGTTCAGCTTGAACTGGTTGATCCACACCCGCTCCGGCGAAATCACGACCACCTTGGTGCTGTCGCTCAGCCAGAGGTTGCCCTCCGCGTCGGTGATCAGCTTCCGCGGCGAGGTCTGTCCGGCCCAGCCCTTGATGCTCTGCGTCTCCGTTTCGGACAGGAGCTTGCCCGAGGAGGCGTCCCATTCGAGCAGCCGCCCGCCGCCGGACTGCGTGAGATCGCAGAACGCCCAGACACGATCCCGGGAAACCGCAGCCACGCGAGGCCCGCTGTTTCCGGCGTCTTCGAGCGGCACTTCGCGCACTTTGGCGCCGTTCCCGTCATACGCGATCAGGCAGAGATCCGCCAGGTACGCGACCGTGCCGTCTTCCGCTTCGATTTCCTTGCCCCGCTGAGCAAGAACGAGGATTTCCCCGGTCTCGGGGTCGGTCCCGATCTGTGCGGTGTCTGCCAGTTCAAACTCTTCCGGCAGGGCAAGGGGCGTCGCTTCGTAGATTCCCGTCAACGTTCCGCGGTCCCCGGCGGTCAGTTCCGCGCCCGTCACCGATTCCGATCCGCCCTTCCGGCACCCGGAAAGCGCCGTCAAAGCCATGACGGCCGCAAAGATCATGGAGAATAATCGTTTCATATGTCCTCTCTTTCTCAGGCACGTGTCCCGGATCCATGCCTTGTACATCAAACGATCCTGTTGAAATAAACGCGCATACAGGGGGTTCGTTGCACTCGGAAGGGTACTTTTTCTGTAAACATTTTGTGAAACCAGGGAGAGCCGCTCACTCACTGATGCTCCGCCAGCCAGATGGACACACGGGACTGGATCTTTCGCGCGCAGTCTTCGGCGGAACCGACACCCGCGAAGTAGGCGGAGATCTCCTCCTCGATGATGTCGTTGATTTCGGGCGAGACGCGCTCCGTCAAGGGATATCCAGCATCGTTGTCGAGAAACGCCTCGAGACGGGCGAAATCCTCCGCGGTCGGAACGCTGATCCAGCCGGGGCCGTCGAGATCGTCAATCGTCGGGAAAATCCCGTCGACCGCTTGATTACCGTGACCATGCTTGCCACCTTCTATGAGTCGAACGATCCTGTAGTATTTTAATTCCACGAACTCTGCCGCCTGCTCTTCATAGGTCTGTTTCAGGATCGGGATTTGTGAATCAGGTCCGGTCACCAGCATGCGGATGACATCCCACGCGAACTCCCTGTCATCACAGAAGGAGGTCATTACAATCGCTGATTCGCACTGAACATAGCTCCCGTTGTGTCCTTCGGCCGGAAAACCAATGATCGTCCAGTCCTTTGTGGCAAACTGGCATTCCATGTCTTCTAATTGAGTCATGAATTTCAGTTCCTTACCTTCCAGCGCAACGCGTCCGGTGTAGTAGGCTTCCGCGGTTTTCGCCACCAGGCCGTACGTATCCGGCGTAATGGACTCGACCCGATCGGTGTCATTCCGAAGGGTGGTCAAAAAGCGCAGCCAGCGCAGGAAGTCCGGTCCGTCGAAGGAACAGGTCGCGGATCCCCGGTCGATGAAGGCGGCATATCCGTCCGGACCTAATAAGCGATTCGCCGCGGTTTGCCGGCAGATCGTCCCAATCAGATACGAATCCTTCGGGAGGCTTTCGGCAAAGTCCAGCATCTCCGTCAGCGTCCAGCCCTTCGATGAACCGTTCCCGTCCGCCCATTTTTCCAGAAGCGCGGTCGGCCCGAAGAGCGTACTCACCTGAAAGCCGGAAGAGATGCCCCACATCCCGCCGTCTTCCGCGGTGAAGTATCGCCGCACCGCACCGAAAAGATTTTCGGGGTTCAGTACGGGGTCGTTTTCGAGAAATCCGCTCAGATCGGCATAGAGCTTATGTTCGATCATCATCTCGATCTCCGCGCCTTTCTTCGGTTCAAAATAGCTGCGCGGCTGGGCGATGACGATATCCGGTTTATAGATCCCCGTGAGCATATCGGTCGCCAGCTTCTGCGCTCCCCGGGTCATGTCAGCGTCCGTATTGTATTTCGTATAGTCGGTGACGATCACCCTTGTTTCCGGATGGGCTTTGTTGTACTCCACGATCTCCATGGAATACCAGCCCGACAGCGCATTGAAGGCAATTTCGATCGTCGGAATGGTGGAAAGATCGATGTCCCCGAGCGAACGGTAAATCGCGATCCAGCTTTCATCCGATGCGAAGAGGAGCGTTTCCGGATCGATCACGCCGCAGAAGCCCGCGCCTCCTTCCAGCATGTTGGAGTTCTCATAATTCATGAGAAGCACGCTTCCCGTGCCGTCATACCCGTACACACCCTGTTCCGTTTCGAAGTAGAAATCATACCCCTCGCCGAACACGATCGCGGACGGACGGGTCCGCAGGCGGATCACGGATTCTTCTCCGTTTTTCTTGTCGAGCACGGCGATGCCGCTGTCCGTCGAGACCCAGACCTTTCCCTCCGGCGAAACGGTCAGCGGAGCAGAATAGCTGTGCGATACAAACGAGTTCAAAAAGACGCCGTCCGGGGAGAGCACGACGACTTCCCCGCTTGCCGCAAGCCAGATATCCCCATCGGAGTCAATGGCAGAAGAGGTGATCTGAAACCGTCCGAAATCCGCCTCGAACCTCTCCGCCGCGGCAAAGAAGGAGCGGATGTCGGAGACGGTCTTCCCTTCCTGCTTGTCAAGGTCGAGCAGGTTCAGTTCTTCCTCGGCGAATTTGTGATCGGCGGGGATCGCTGTCACCCAGACGAAGCCATGCTCTCCGAACGCCGCCGTCTGTACGATGCGGTCCTCGGGAATGTCGAAGGATGCGCCTTTCGTCACATCATCGCCGTTTACCGTCATGATAACTCCTTTTCCCACCTCCCCCATTGCCCAGAAGGTCACGTCCCCCGTTTCACCGTCGAATCGCATCCCGCCCGGGTCCAGATGCGACACGTCGACATAGACGCCTTCGGGGCGGATGAGCTCCTCGCCGCGGTAGACGCCCGTGAGGATGCCCGTCAGTGCCGCGTTTGTGGGATTTCCGTCCGGCATCGCCCCGGGCTCGACCGTCAGCCCGCCGTTCTTGCGGCAGCCCGCGAAGACAAGCAGGACCGCGAGAAGAGCGGCGCATGCTCTCCGGACCGTCCCGGGGACTCCTGATTTTGCAGCCATCGTCATGATCCTCCGTTTGTTCACACGACCGAGCGGCCTTCGATGAATTCGATCGTTGTTTTCACCTTTTCCCCGTGTATATTTTTATTATAATTGTAATTCGTGAATCGAACGTGAACGAACGGTATCTTTTTTTGACGTTTTTGATATTCCGCTTCAAATAAAAAAGGGGTGAACGTTTGTCCACCCCTTCTGACGGAAAGCAGATATCATTGCAACCCGGCGAACGCTTCGAGCGCTTTGTCGAGCTGTTTCTGCGCGACCTTCTGGATTCGCTGCCAGCCGGACGCGAAGTCCGTGGATTTGCTGTAATAGAGATTGGTGACGAGCGACCCCGCCCCGCCCCAGTCGGAGATGAAGCCGAGATCGTACACGCGCGTCGCGAAGATGATGTCGAGCATGTCGCCGGATTCCTCGTCGCGGACGTAGCGGGTCTTCAGGGCGTTGTCGTAGTACGCGGGCGTCAGTGTGCTGATCGAGCCGAACGCCATCGCCTCCAGTGTCACGCCGACGAGCTCCGGATCCCGGCAGGTGACCGGAACGCTGACGGAGCTCACCAGTCCCGTGCTGATGAGGTTGTTGTATTCCTGCTGCGTCTCGTCGTAGAGCGGATACGGCAGGATGCCGAACTCGAACTCCGCTTCGCGCATGCCGTTGATATCCACGAGCGCGAAGGTCACCATCATGACCTGGCTGGCGTTGAACCTCTTCGACACTATGTCGTATCCGGCGGAGGTGGTCGTGTGGTCGGAGAGCATCTTGTCGTCGTAGCAGATCGAGGTCACCTTGTCGAACACGTCCACGGAACGGGGGGAGCCGATGGTGAACGAGAGGGTCCCCTCTTCGTTCTTGTCGACGATCCGCTCGCCCGCGCCGAAGTACATCGAGATGGGCGCGTTGCCCGCGATGGACAGGCCCCAGACGTCGTCGTGGGTCATCTTGCCGTCGCCGTTCGCGTCGTTGGTCACGCCGGACGCCATCTCGCGGACCTTGTCGAGGGTCCAGCGCTTTTCCCGCACGAGGTCGTAGGGGCTTTCGAGGCCGTGATCCGCGATCATCTGCTTGTTGAAGAACATGACCATGGTGCACTCGTTGTCGAGGATCGCGATGTCGCCGGTGGTGATGAAGAGCTTGCCGGCGATCACCATGTTCTCGTTCGCCCGCTGATCCCACCACGGCTTTTCGAGGTCGAGCCAAGGCACGGTCTTGAGGTCGAGCAGCAGCCCTTCCGTCGCCAGCCCGATCGTCGAATTGATATACGGCATGACGACGTCATAGACGGTCTCGTCCGCCTTGATGGATTTCCGGGCGACCTGGTGGCAGTCCGGGAACTGGGTCTGCGCGATGTGGATGTCCAGATCCTGCTCGATCTGGGCGTTGCGCGTGAAGACGGCGTCGTTGATCAGCGTGCCGTCCATCTCCTCCGCGTAGATCTCGTAGCTGGTGTACCAGTCATACCCGAGATGCTTCGCGGTGAGGAACATCACCTCCGCGCCGTCGAAGGTCTTGTCGGGAAGATCCGCGTGGATCTGGGTCTCCTCTTCCACGGCGATCTCCGCCTCGGCTTCCGGAACGGACGCGGGGGCCTCTGCCTCTTCACCGCCGGTTGCGGTGCTGCAGGAGACCGAGGAGAAGAGCATGATCGCCGCGAGGATGCCCGCCCATCGCGCAGTGTGACAGTGTTTCATCATTCGGAACCTCCTATCGGAATGTCCAATAAAGTGCCGGTCGATCAGCCGCCCTCGTACTCGTCGAACGCCTGGTAGACCTTTTCCATGTACTTGTCGAAGACCTTGTGGTTCTTCTGATAATAGGACGCGATGTCCTTCGAGGGCGTCTCGAGCAGATACTGGATCCAGAACACCGGGCCCCAGCCGCCGTAGACGTAGCCGAAGTCGAAGATGCGGGATTCCATGATCATATCGATCATCGCGATGGAGTCGTAGTCGCGCGCGCCCTTGTATTTCAGCGCGGTGTCGTAGTAGGCGGGGACCGTCTTCTTCCAGCTCTCCGCGCAGAGGACCTCGAACATCGTCCCGATGAATTCGGGATCCGTGATGGTGCGCGGGACCGCCAGCCCCTCATGGCCGCCGTCCACCGAGGTATAGTACGAAGGCTGCGCGGAATCCCACTTCGGATAGGGGATGATGCCGTATTCAAAGTCGAGGTCCCGCAGCGTGGAGGTCGCCTGATCGAACACACCGTCCGCGAAGATTGCGTTGCCGGGCTCGAAGGCGTTCATCGTATTGTGCGAGATCTCAAAGTACACCTGATCGGTCTCGTAGTAGAGGTCGTACAGCCGCTCCATGACGGAGACGATCTTCTCGTCGAAGTAGGAGATCTCGTAGGTGCCGTCGTCCTGCTGGGTCGCGATCTTCTTGCCGAACGCCCAGAGATAGGCGTTCGCCGCGGATTTCGTGGAGGTGGAGAGCGCGTAGGTATCTTCCTTATCCCGCTTTCCGTCGCCATTTTTGTCCGTATAAACGCCGTTCGACAGCTCGATCTGCTTGTCCAGCGTCCATTCACCTTCGCGCACGATCTCATACATGTCCGGCAGATCGAAATCCGTCGCCAGCGCCTTGTTGTAGAACATGCAGTAGGTCTTGGTGATGGAGGAGAGCGCGAAGTCGCCGATTGCAACGAAGGTCATGCCCTTATAGGTCAGGTCTTCGATCGTGCTGCTCGACCACCACGGCTTCGCAAAATCGATGTGCGGCAGATCGGCCATGTCGTACATGATCTTGTTGGTGACCGCCATGCCGAGGTAGATGATGTGGCCGGCGATCATCTGGAATTCGTCGTCACCGGCGGTCACGGAGTTCTTCACCTGCCCGGTGATGGAGCTCTCTTCAAAGACGTTCGCATCGAGCACGACGTTGAAACGCTCCTCGACGGCGGCATTGCGCATGAAGACGGCGTCGTTCACGACTTCGCCGTTCTGTTCGTCGGTGAGGTAGTATTCCTCGAATTCTTCGTCGCCTGCGATGCGGAAGGTGCGCCCGCCGAAGTCCGCGTCGGGGACCTCATCGCTCACGTCTTCACGGGCGTCCAGCATGTCCTTCTGCGGCTCTTCCTCGATGGGCTCGCCGGAGGCATCCGGGTTCAGCGTCTGAGAATCCGACGGCTTCTCTTTGCCGTCCCCCGGCTTCTCGGAGCAGGCGGCGAACACGGGAAGCAGAAGAAGGACGGCAAGCAGTGCGGAGATGATCTTTCTGGCTTTCATCTTGATTTTCCTTTCTGTGAAATGGATTTATTCGACTTTTCAAAGGTTTTCGGTGTCTCAGAGGAGCGTCACTTCGCGCGCGTCTCCGGCATATCCGCCGCCCGTCACGATCTGAACAAGGGAATCGGTGAGGTTGCTGACGAAACCGAAATGCAGGTGTCCGGTCAGGATGACCTTGATGAGGGGCTCGCTCTTGATGTATTCGATCATGCGCAGCGTCGGCTCGTCCGGCCTCTGCTGAACCGCACGGAACTCGTCGTACGGGAGAAGATGCTCCTCGTCGCAGCCCACGAGGTAGGTGCAGTGCCCCGGAAGCCGCCGCATGTGATCTTTGTAGAGGCTCTCCTCGAACAGCGGATCGTGGAAGGCGAGGACGATCGGCAGGCCCTTTTCGGCTTCCTTTTTCAGCCGCCAGATCTGCCAGTCCTCGAAGCGGTAGTAGCTGTTGTCGATCCCGACGATGTTCACGCCGCCGACTGTCCGGGCGTTAAAGAACATCGGAACACCGAGGCCGTAGCCCATCTGCATGTAGCTGTTCATGCGATAGGCGGAGTCCTCCCACGCCTCGCCGACGTACTGCGAATAGTCGTGGTTGCCCGCGATATAGAAGATGTGCTCGTCCTTCAGGATCTGACGCGCCATCTCGACATTCGGGACGGAGACAAAGTCGATGAGGTCGCCCGTATGTACCATCAGGTCGCAGTGCTCATGGGCGTAGGCGATCTGTTCCCAGAGATACTTCTCCTTGTCCGGGTCTCCGAGACGGTTTGCCAGCGCTCTTTTGCGCTCGTCATCCCGCTCGTCAGCCAGCGCGATATGCGTATCGGTCACGTGCAGGAGCTTCACCGGGCGCTCCAGCCCGATCTTTACCGTTGTTTTTTCGAGATTCATGAGAGTCCTCCCGTCTGTCAGTGCTCAGTCGGAGATGGCGTCGAGCGTCTTCTGCATGGATTTTGACATGATCTTTTCGCTTCTTTCCATCTTCGAGATGAACTGTTCGCCCTGTCCGGTCAGTCCCGCGACGATCGTCTCCTCGACGCCGCCCCAGTTATAGATGTGTCCGATCTCAAACCGCGCGTCGGAGGAATACAGCATGCGGAGAATATTGATGGCCTCGCTGTCGCGGACGTATTTGTAATTCACGAGCTCGTCAAAGTACCGCTCGCGGACCAGTTTGTGCGATTCCCCACACAGATTCTCCAGCACGACCCCGGCACGCTCCGTATCCGCAACCGTGATCGGAATCATCATCGGCTGGATCTGATTGGTGATGAAGGAGATATAGTTCGCCTGCGCCGTGTCATACTTCGGGAACGGCAGGACCAGATAATCAAATTCCGTATCGCGCATGGTGCTGAGCTCGCCGACGGAGCAGGAGGTAAAGAGCGTCAGATCGTTGCGGAACCGTCCGAGATAATCCCCGTTGTGCTCCGCATAGTTTTTGTCGCCAAGCACGGCGGAATAGCGGGAAACCACATCGAAATACTTCTCGCTCACGCCGTCGTACGTGACACTCCCGTCTTCGCCGCGGCTGAACAGTTCCACATCCGCCGCGTGCGTGAAACCGAGCTCCGTCGCGGTCTTGAAGCCCGTAAAGCCGATTCTGTCCTGGGCTTCGCCGAGCTTTCCGTTGCCGTCCAGATCCACCGCGCCTTCCTCGACCATCGCGAGGAACGTGTCGATCGTCCATTCGCCTTCCTGCACGAGGGTATAGGGATCGGTCATGTTATGATCTTCGATGAATGGCTTGTTGCAGATGATGATGCTCTGGAAGTCGAAGAGATAGTAGTTGATGTCGCCGAACGCCATGTAGATACGGTCGTTCAGACGGATGCTGTCCATCGCGTTCCGGTTCCACCACGGCGCGGAAAAGTCAAAGGCGGAGATATCGTTCATTTTCAGAACGTATCCCTTTTGCAGGAAATTGGTGACGGCGTTCGTGCTGTGCTGCCAGAAGGCCTGATAATAATCGTCGCCCGCCGTGACGGAGGTACTCATGACGCTGTTGACATCGCTGAGACTCGTCTTCGTAAACACGATGTTGACGCCGAGACGCTCACTGACGTTGACGGTCCGCTGGAAGATCGCGTCGTTGACGGCTTCCCCGTTCATTTCCTCGACGCAGATCGTGCTGGTTGCGGCGGAGGTTTCTTCATACTGAAGAAGCGGGAAATCCGATCCGCCGTAGTCCGCCGAGGGAAGACTTGCATAAAGATCCTCTGTTTCCTCCGGCTCAGCCGCGTCGTCTGCCGCAGGTGTCTGGGCGGCGTTATCTGCCGGATTTGCCTCGTCGCCGCTGTTGGTCTTGCTCTCTCCGCACGATGCGAGGAGGGAGAGCAGCAGGAGAACGGCAAGCAGAAGAGAAACCGTTTTATTCATGGCGTTCTGTCCTTTCTGAGCCTGTTTGAAACGAATTTGAAACGAACCCGCGGGATGACGGGCTCTTAGGCTGCTTTCCTTCATTATACAGGATATTCCCGCAAAATACTATAAATTTCCTGTACGAAAAATCGTGAGTTTATAAACTGTCTCTCTTTGCCAGGAAAGGAAAGCGCCGACGGGCGAAGCAGAATGGAGTTCCCATTTGCCCGCGCATCGTCGGCGCTCGTTCATTCAGTTGTCAGTCGGGGTTGTCCCCCGAGGGGAGATCCGAAGACCGATCAGTGCTTTTTCTTCGATACGGCGAAGCCGCAGACGGAGATCAGCGCAGCGACAGCGGCAACGATGCCGAAGTCGAAGGTCTGCGGAGCTTCTTCCTTGGTGGCAAGCTCTTCGGTCACGTCAGCGGCCTTGTCGCCGAACAGCGTGACTTCGGAAACCTGGAAGCAGCCGGAAGGCGCGCCTTCTGCGTTGAACTTCACATAGGAAACGCCGGCAGCCGTGCCTTCGCCCGCATAGTAGGTGAAGTTGGTCTCTTCGAAGAAGGAGTCATCGCCGGAAGCAAGCTCGGTCCAGTTTTCGCCGTCCGCAGAGACGGAAATCGTCCATGCGCTCGGGGATCTGCCGTTCCAGTCGGCGTTGTCGTTCGCGGTCGCCATGGTGAAGCCGGTGATGTCATAGGTGCCGTCGAGCTTCGCAATGGATTCGATCGGGAATTCGCCGGTGCAGAACTTCGTGCCGGTGTTGCCGTCCCAGAGATTCTC
>JAFZPN010000072.1 GCA_017550315.1 Clostridia bacterium | reverse complement strand
CGCCGGAGGGGTGGATTCCAAAGGCGGGGAACGCGCCTTTGGCGGCGGTGATCCCCAAGAGGCCGGTCGCGGAGGCCTCTTGGGTCCCGTCCGGAAGGACAAAAAAGCAAATGACCTGCACGATTCCAAATCCGCAAGGCTTGCCGCGCTGACAAATGAAAGGAAACAGTCCTTTTTGCCCGCGGGGGCTTCCCCGCCGCGCAGACAAGAGAAAACACAAAAGCGCGGCCCCGGAAAAGGGTCGCGCTCTGTTTCAATTTGGTATAGCTTATTCGTCTTCTTCGAGATTCGCCTTCGATTCGGCGATGACCTTCTGCGCAACTGCGCCCGGAACTTCCTCATAGCGGTCCACCGCAAACTCGAAGGAGCCGCGGCCCTGCGACATCGCTCTCAGCGAAATAACGTAGTCCATCATCTCCGCCTTCGGAACCGTCGCTTCGATAACCGTGTAGCCGCTCTTTCTCTCGTGCGGGTTCATGCCGAGAACGCTGCCGCGTCTCTTGTTGAGGTCGCCCATGACGTCGCCCACGAGGCTCTCGGGAACGCAGACCTTCAGCGTGCCGACGGGCTCGAGAAGGATCGGCTTCGCCTGCGGCAGACCGGCCTTGTACGCCAGACGCGCCGCGAGCTTGAAGGAGATTTCGTTCGAGTCGACCGGGTGGTAGGAACCGTCGTACAGATCCGCCTGAAGGTTGACCACCGGATAGCCGGCGAGAACGCCCTTCTGCATCGCTTCCTGCAGGCCCTTTTCCACCGCCGGATAGAAGTTCTTCGGAACAGTGCCGCCGACAACGGAGGTCACAAACGTCAGGCCGTCATCTTCGCCGTGGGAGAAGCGGATCTTGACGTCGCCGAACTGGCCGGAACCGCCGGACTGCTTCTTGTGACGGCCCTGCACGTCCGCCGTGCCCTTGATGGTCTCGCGGTACGGGATCTTCGGGTTCTCGAGAACCACGGAGGTCTTGTAGCGGTCCTTCATCTTGGAGACGACAACAGCGAGCTGCATGTCGCCCATGCCGGAGATAGTCATCTGCTTGGTCTCGGGGTTGTTCTCATACACGAGCGTCGGGTCCTCTTCGAGAAGACGGGCCAGACCCGTGGAGATCTTGTCCTCGTCGCCCTTCGCGGCCGGCAGGATCGCCATGGTCATATACGGGTGCGGGAAGTTGATCTTTTCGTACTGGATGTCGGAGGACACGGTCAGCGTGTCGTTGGTGTTGGTGGCGGTCAGCTTCGTGATCATGCCGATGTCGCCGCAGCAGATGGAGGTGACCTCGGTCTGCTTGTTGCCGCGCATCATATAGACGTGGCCGAACTTTTCCTGCGCGCCCGTCGTGCGGTTGGTCAGGGTCAGATCGTTCGTCAGGTTGCCGTTCATGACCTTGAAGAGGGTCTGCTTGCCGAACGAGTCGGAGATGGACTTGAAGACGAACACGCGGCATTCGCCGTTCGGATCGACGTCGATTTCCTTCGTGCCTTCGCCGTCGATGATCTTTTCCTTGCCGGTGGAGAGAGGCGTCGGGAAGGAGGAGACGATGGTGTCGAGCAGGTAGGTCACGCCCCAGAGATTGGTGGCGGAGCCGGAGAACACGGGGACGATGGAGCCGTCCACGATGCCGTGGTGCAGCGCTTCGACCGCGTCTTCATGGCTGATCTCGCCCTCTTCGAAGTACTTTTCCATCAGCTCTTCGCTGGTGGCGGCAAGCGCTTCGTTCAGGGTTTCCTTATACTGATCGGCGACAGCCTGTTCGTCGGCGGAAAGCTCGCTTTCGGTGCGGCCGCCCTTGGAGTCGAAGGTGTAGGACTTCATCTCGATGAGGTTGATGAAGGAGAGGTTCGCGCCGTTCTTGTGCGGGACGAGGATCGGGCAGACTTCCGAGCCGAACATTTCCTGCAGCTGGGTGAACACGCGGTCGAAGTTCGCTTCGGGATCGTCGCACTTGTTGATGAAGAACACGCGGGGCTTGTTCGCCTCGGAGGCCTTGTCCCAGGCGAGCTCGGTGCCGACTTCGACGCCGGCCTTGCCGTCGAGGGTGATGATCGCGGAATCGGCGACGCGGATGCCGGCGTAGACTTCGCCCTGGAAGTCCAGGAAGCCGGGGGTGTCGATGAAGTTGATCTTCGCGTCCTTCCACATCACGGGGGCGAGGGAAAGGGTCAGGGAGAAGCCGCGCTTCTTCTCTTCGGGATCGTAGTCGCAGACCGTGTTGCCGTCGGTGATCTTGCCGAGACGGTCGGTGCCCTTGGAGAGGAAGAGCGCCGTTTCCGCGAGGGAGGTCTTGCCGGATCCGCCGTGACCGAGCAGAACGATATTGCGAATGTTGTTGGTTGTGATTTCCGCCATGTTAAGCTCCTTTATATAAAGTAAATCGTTGCATAGACAGGGATATCCCTGAGGACAGTCCCACTCTTCTATTATACACGATTCAGCGCGGGAATGCAAGTGAATTTCACAAATTAGGCTGTCAGAAAAAGAGAATTTCTTCCGCCGAATTTGGTCATTCTGTCAATCCCTGACAAGAACTTCTTCAATGGCGCAGACATAGGCGGTGTGGAAGTCGTCCTTCGGATAGACGGCGCGGGCGTCGGCGTCGAGGAAGGCGTCGGCGTGAATGGGTTCGGCATAGAGCTTGCGGGTCTTGAGGACGATCTTCGCCTCGTCGAACCACACGGCGCGTCCGTGCGCATCGGTGTCGGAGACGGGGGTGAGACCGCACGCCGCGGCCTTGTCGACGTCCCGCCCGCTCTTCGATCCGCAGTAGTTCAGGGCGTCGCGGTACTCCTCGCCGAAGAAGGACAGGGTCAGGCGGTCGTTCTTCTCGGTGAAGCCGAAGGTGTGGCGCTGCGGGCGGATGAAGACAAAGGCGACGGGACCGCCCCAGAGGATGCCCATGCCGCCCCACGACGCGGTCATGGTGTTGTAATCCTTGCCGCCTTCGAGACCGTCCCCGGGATCGGCGGAGGTGACGAGCATCCAGTCATGCCCGATGAGGCGGAAGGGGTTGCCGGAGAGCTCCTCCGGACGGATGGATCGGAATTCGTTCATCATAGTTCTCCTCTCAGAAATTGGAGCCGTTCCAGCCCCATTTATCGCACTCGGTATACTTGACGTACACGCGGTCGGCGGGGATGCCGCATTCCTTCTCGGCGAGCAGGCAGACGGCGGCGGTCATCTTCTGGTATCCTGCTTTGGACTGTGCGCCGAAGATGGCGATGTCGACCATCATGCAGGGCGCGGGGGAGCCCGAGAAGAACATGGTTTCCCCGGCAGAGACGCGGACCATGAGCCAGTTTTCGGTCTTTCCGGGGAAGGAGGCGGCGAGGGCCTCGGCGATCTTGGATTTGAGGGAGGCGATCGCGTCGGGCGCGAGGGAAGCGTTGGTAGAGATATCGATATACGGCAAAGCGGGATCCTTTCCGCCGCGGCTGCGGCTGTGAAATGTGGGGTTAAATGCTTATTCATCGTTATCATAGCAAAAAACGGAAGGTTTGTCAAGGGCGTTTCCTGTCAGCGGCACTGCCGCTTCTCTTTCTGCGCGCTGACGCAAGAAAAGACCGCACTTTTCAGCACGGTCTATATCTGTTCAGTTGGATATGCGCGCGATGTATTCCTCAAGACACAGCCCGTTGTCGTGCATGATCTTCGCGTGATACCGCCCGACATACCGGTAATGCCACGGCTCAAACGTGATCGACGTCACGTCCTCCTTGTCCTGCGGGAACCGGAGGATAAACCCGAATTTCCACGCGTTCTCCTGCAGCCAGTAGAATTCCGTCGTCCACGCGAATTCCACCGTGAACGATCCGAGCGTGTCCATGTCCACCGCAAGCCCCGTCTGGTGCTCGCTCGTCCCGGGCCGCGTCGCGTACGTCAGCACCAGCGCCTCCGCCTCCTCGCGCGTCCGGGTAGGGTCGCTCGCCATCTCGTTCTGCACGTATTGCTCAAAGATCGTCGCCTGATAATCGTAGCTCCGGTACCCCGAGTACACCGCCATGCTGTAATACCCGTAGTAATGCATCTCCTGGAACAGCCCTTCGAGCGCGCGGGTCGGATATTCGCGCAGCTGCTGCATGTTCCGGTACGTGCTCGTGTACTTCACGTCCATGAGGTCCCCCGGGACGTCCGTCGCCGAGAGCGGATGATCCGCGTTCACGAGGACGAGGAACGCGTCGCGCAACTCTCCCTGCGGATTCATATAATCCTCGAACTCAGAGAGATCCGTCTGGAAGTTGAGCTCGAACGGCGTGGCCTCTCTGAGCGATTCCGTCAGGAGCCCGACGTTCGTGTCCTCCGGGATCTCCGTCAGCGGCTCGTTCTTTTTCAGCCGGAACGTCACCGGGAAATACACGTTGATCTTGTTGTCCGGATCGGAGTTCTCCTCGTCGAGGATGCGCGAGATCCGCACCTCCCTTCCCCCGGACCGCAGCGTCACGGCGAGATTGTTCATCCAGTCCGTGAGGAATGAGGACGAGATCCACACCTCCTCGCCGACCAGCTTGTTCGGCACGTCGAGCAGCTCCGTCTGTCCGTTGACGACGACCTTGTGCTCGCCCGTGAGGAAGGTGACGCTCTCTTCCGTCCCGTCGCCCACGGAGGAGGCAGGGGAAGAGTCCTTCTGCGGCAGAATGAATTTCATCTCCGCCGCCGAGCCGCTCTCCTTCATGCCGAGGTAGTCCGCGAGGTCGTTGAAGCAGATATACAGCTCCTCGCCGTCCATCGCGGTCTCCGCGTCCGTCGAGCGGACCTTGATCCCGCCGTAGTAATACGCGATCTTGCCGGTGTCGATCGGCGCGTCCGGGGTGTTGTGCAGCGCGATGAAGATGCCGCCCCCGATGAGGAGCGCCAGAATTGCTGCCGCCGCGAGGACGTAGAGCGCGCCCCGCCCGATCCGTTTTGCCGCCACGCGGTTTTCGGTCCGGCGCACGCGCTTTTCCTCTTCCCGGATCCGGCGTTCGTAATCCAGCCTTGCCTGCTCGCGTTCCCGGGCTTCGGCGCGGCGTCGGGCGATCTCGCGGCGTCGGGCTTGTTCCCGGGCTGCCTCCTCCGGCGTCCTCTGCCGGACACGGGCGCCGCGGTTCGGATTCCGATCCTGCGCCGCGCTGCGGTTCCGCATCTGCCGGTTCTGTGCCTGTGCCTGCGCCTGCGCCTGACGCACGCGTTTCTGCGCCAGCCATGCCCGATAGCGGGCGTATTCCTCGTCGCTCATCTGCGCGGGATCGGGGCGCGGGGGGCGCATGGGATTCGGGGAGCGTGTCCGCTGCGGAGGGGATCCCCTCTCCGGTGCGCCGTTTGTCCGGCTGCCCTGCCCGTTCGGATCCGGGGGACGGCGGTTTGCGTTTGCCGGACGGTTTGGATTGTTGTTCATGTTGCGCCTCTACTTCGTTTCACAGACGATGAAAAACGGACTTTCGGGGGAGTTGAGCATCCGGAACCTGGCGATGCTGTACCGGAACCGGGAGAGCGAGGAGAAATACGCCTCCAGCTCCTCCCCTTCCGCCGCGCCTTCCGGATGGCCCGGATAGACCGCGACCAGAAGGACCGCGTCCGCCCCGAGCATCCCGAGCGCGCGCTCCACGGCCGGCAGGGTGGTTCTGCGCATCGTGGTGAGCTGCTTTCTGCCGCTGCCCGGGAGATAGCCGAGGTTGAACATCCCGGCCTTGATCGGACCGCGTACGAATTCCCCCGCCCGCTCGTGCGACGCGCAGATCAGACGCCAGTTGTCCGGACAACCGTTCGCGCGGAGATTGCGCTCCGTCGAGAGCAGGGCGTCCGGCTGGATGTCGAAGGCCGTCACCGATCCGCGCGGGCCGACCGTCTTCGAGAGGAAAACGGTGTCGTAGCCGTTTCCCATCGTGAAGTCGACCGCCGTGTCGCCCTCGCCCAAGTGGTCGAGGATGAATTTCTTTTGCAGGGAGAGCAGATCCACCACGTCGCGATTCCTTTCCGATGTCTGAATAGAGATATCCGTCAGCCCTTCGCCGCGTACCCGATCGCGGAGTCGAACGCCCGCAGGTTCACGTCGAGCGCCTTCTGCGGAACGCATGCCGCGACGGCTGCCCGCAGGACGTCCAGATCGAAGCCGAGCACGTCCGCCGCCAGCCCGATCATGGCCACGTTCGATGCCCTTGCACTTCCGGCTTCCGCGGCGATGGCAGGCGCGTCATATGCCCGGACGTCCACGCCGAGGGCCTTCATGTTCTCCGCGAGACCCGCGGGATACTCCGCCGCGCCGGTGATGACGGGCATCGGGTTGATCTCCTGGGTCGAGGTCACGATGGTCCCGCCGGGTTTCAGATGCGGGAGCCAGCGCGCCGCCTCGAGGATCTCAAAGCTGAGGATGACGTCCGCGTCGCCCTTGCCGATCACGGGGGAGTACACCTCGTCGCCCACGCGCACGTAGGTCACCACGGAGCCGCCCCGCTGGGACATGCCGTGGACCTCGGACACCTTTACATCGAGGCCGGAATCCATCGCGGCACGGCCGAGAATCTTGGACGCCAGCAGGGTGCCCTGTCCGCCGACGCCGACGATCATGATATTCTTCTTCATTTTCATTTCCTCCTCACTCACACACCGCTCTCAGAGCGCGCCGAAGCGGCACATCTGTTCGCAGAGTCCGCAGCCGACGCACATGCTCTGATCGATCGTCGCCTTCTTGCCCGTCACGGAAATGCACGGGCATCCGATCTTCATGCAGTTCTTGCATCCGACGCACTTTTCCCAGTCGACCTGGATCGGCGGGTTCTTCTTCACCGATTTGAGCAGGGCGCACGGACGGCGGCAGATCACCACGGACGGACAGGGGGCACCGACCTCTTCCTTCACGATCTTCTCAAGCTCTTCGAGATTGTTCGGATCGACGGCGCGGATATGCTCCCTTGCGACGCCGAGGGAAGCGCAGATATCCTCGAGCGAGAGGTTCGGGGCGGGATCACCCTTCAAGGTCTTCCCCGTGAGCGGGTTGTCCTGATGCCCGGTCATGCCGGTGATGGAGTTGTCGAGGATGAGGGTGGTGGTGTTCCCCCCGTTGTAGACCACGTTGACGAGGCCGGTGAGCCCGGAGTGCATGAACGTGGAGTCGCCGATGACAGCTACGTATTTGTCCTCCTCGCCCCGCACCTTTGCGGTGCCGTGCAGGGAGGAGATCGACGCGCCCATGCAGTAGACGGAGTCGATGGCGGAGAGCGGCGGGACAGCGCCGAGCGTGTAGCATCCGATGTCGCCGGAGACGCGGAGCTTCAGCTTGGCGAGCGTGTAGAAGACGCCGCGGTGCGGGCATCCGGGGCAGAGGACCGGCGGACGGGCGGGGATCGCCGCGCCGACTTCGGCGTAATCGGGTTCGATCCCGAGGAGCCGGCTCCGGAGCAGTTCTTCGGAGTACTCGTCGCACAGCGGGAGGACGTCCTTGCCGGTGACCTTCAGGCCGAGCGCACGGCAGTGGTTCTCGATGACGGGATCGAGCTCTTCGATGACGATGAGGCGCTCGTGTTTGGCGGCGAAGTCTTCGATCAGCTTCTTCGGGAGCGGGTTGAGGAGCCCGAGCTTCAGATACGATGCGTTCTTCCCGAAGGCTTCCTTTGCATAATTATAACAGTTGCCCGCGGTGATGATCCCGATCGGGGTGCCGTTTTCTTCGACGGTGTTGAGCTCCGTCGTCTCGGCGTATTCGGCCAGGGCGGCCAGGTGTTCCTCGACGACGACGTGGCGCTTCTTCGCGTTGGCGGGCATCATGACGTGCTTGCCGGGCTCTTTCACGTACGGCGCGATTTCCCGCTCGACCCGCTCGCCTGCCTCGACCGGGGAACGGCTGTGGCTGACGCGCGTGGTGAGCCGCAGAATGACCGGCGTGTCGAAGCGCTCGGAGATCTCGTAGGCGATTTTGGTATAGGCGCGGCATTCGGCGGAGTTTGCGGGTTCAACCATCGGGAGCTTTGCCGCGATCGCGTAATGCCGGCTGTCCTGTTCGTTCTGGGAGGAGTGCATGCCCGGATCGTCCGCGACACCGATGACCATGCCCGCGCCGACGCCGGTATAAGCGGTGACGAAGAGCGGATCCGCCGCGACGTTGAGGCCGACGTGCTTCATGCCGCAGAAGGAGCGTCCGCCGCCGATCGCTGCGCCGAGCGCGCCTTCGAGAGCGACCTTTTCGTTGGGCGCCCATTCGGCGTAGATCTCCGGGTATGTCGCCGCGAATTCCGTAATTTCGGTGGAGGGAGTGCCGGGGTAGCTGGAAACGAAGCGAACGCCCGCCTCATAGAGACCGCGCGCGACGCTTTCGTTGCCGAGGAGCAGAGTTTTCATGTTTTGTGTATCCTTTCAGCGCGGGTCACGATGCCCGCGCGGATTAACGGGATTTTACTGCATCTTATATTATACAATACCGCACCGCATTTCGCAAGACGAAACGGTGAAAAAATGCCGGGAAGTTTGGAAAAATATACGCAGACAAAAAGAAGAGGAACCCCCTCGCGGAAGTTCCTCCCTGTTTGTTTGGTTGCTTTGTGTTTCGTTCGGTTCGAATCAGTCTGCCGTCAGGCCGGAACGCTCGATACCCTGAACAATGTATCTCTGACCGAAGAGGTAGAGGATGATCAGCGGCGCGATAATCATGATACCGCAGGTATTCGTGATCGCGGAGGAGTACAGGGACTGACCGGCGTAGTTCGTGTCGAGGGACTTCGGAATCTTGATGATATCCGGAAGCAGCTTCTTGCCGGCCGTCGTGTAGAACAGCTCGGTGTAGAAGTTGTCCGTCCACTGCCAGCAGAACGCGAACATGAAGACCGTGATCATCATCGTCGTGGAGAGCGGTAAAATGATCGAGAAGAAGGTTCTCATGATGCCGGAACCGTCGAGGTACGCACTCTCTTCGAGTTCGTCCGGGATGCCGCGGAAGAACTGACGGAGCATGAAGATGTACAAGCCGTTCTTATACGCGAGACCCGTGAGCGACAGGATATACAGCGGCCAGTTCGAGTTGATGAAGTTGATCGACGTCTGACCGCCCGTGAGGTTCACGGCATCGACCACACCTCCGCCCAGGAAGTTGATGATTCCCAGAATATCGAAGTAACGGAACTTCATGAACAGCGACAGCTGCAGGGTCGCGTGCGGCACGACGAGGGTGAAGATGACGCACAGGAAGAGCAGCTTGTTGCCCTTGAATTTGAACTTCGCGAAACCGTATGCGATCCACATGCAGATGAAGGTCTGGATGATCGCGCAGATGAGCGAGAGGATGAAGGTGTTGAAGAGCGCCTCAAAGTACTTGTTGTCCTTGATGATCGCGCGGTAGATGTCGAGGTTCGGATGCTTCGGAACCAGGACGACCGTCACGTCCACGAAGTCTTCCTTCGACATGAAGGACGAGGAGATCTTCGAGAAGAACGGGAACAGGATGACGTAGGAGATACCGAGCAGGAGGAGGAAGCGGAAGATGTAAACGACGACTTTTTTCAGCGTATAGAGGTTTACGAACTTCGCTTTCATTCTCTCCCAGAAAGGAGTCCGATCCTCATATTCCACACGGATGGTATTCTTGGTCTCTTTTTTGATTTTCGGTGCAGTCTGCGTGTTATTCATGAATCATATCCTCCTTTCTCAGTCTCTTCTCTGGTAGAAGACGAACGCACTCAGGATACCGGCGGCTGCCGCTATGATGAGGATGACGATGAGGAAGTACATCCAGGACATCGCGGAAGAGAGCACGTTGCCGTCTGCCTGTTCGTAAACGGTGGAGATGTAGGTCATGACGCGGTTGTCGTCGGAGGTGAAGGCGTCGATGATCGTGTAGATTGTGTTGACGAGGATCATCGGGCTCACCATCGGCAGGGTGATCTTCCAGAAGGTTTCCCAGCCGGACGCGCCGTCAATGGAGCAGGATTCGTAAATCGCGGGGGAGATGGACTGCAGGCCGGAGAGGAAGATCAGCATCTGCACGCCGCAGCGGTTGATGATGTTGAAGATGTTGTTCACCATCTGCACGACGTACTGCGTGATTTCGCGTCCGACCATCATGTTGTCGAAGAGCCGTTCCACGTCCATGACCGAGACGATCTCCGTCGCCGTGGACTGCTGACCGGAACCGTCGTCGATACCGGAGGTGTTCTCCATGTAGGAGGACAGGGTGTTCGCCTTATCGATATCGGCAATCAGACCGGTGGTCAGAATGACCGGGATGAAGAAGATGGCACGGAACGCGGCGCGTCCTGCGATCTTCTGGTTGAGGATGATCGCCACGAACAGGGAGAAGATGACGATCGCGGGAATATCCATGATGAGCTGTGTCAGACCCGATACCAGGGTCGTCACGTAAGACGTATCGACGAAGAGGGCATCGGAGTAGTTCTTCCAACCGACGAATTCAAGCCGGTAACCGCCGCCGACGAGGATTTTGATCTCGTTGAAGGAGTACTTGATCGAATCGTAGATGATCGGAAGATAGATGAGGAAGAACCCAAGGACGAAGGGGAGAACGAAAATCCAGCCGGCTCTTGCCTTTTTCGATTCCAGAGAAGCGTTTTTCTTTCTCTTTTTTCCGGGGGCATCGACCTGAATCTTCTGTTTCTTTCCGCCTTT
>JAFZPN010000071.1 GCA_017550315.1 Clostridia bacterium | reverse complement strand
TCCGGTGTTCTTCCGCGTTTCGGGACTTCATCCAAGGTGGGCGGCGGTCTCCCCCGAGGGAGACAGAAAGGCAGATCGTTATCCGTTACGTCAACGCAGAAGACATTCTTCCGCCTGCTCTCGTCGCACAGATCCGGCAGTACTTTCCGGGCGGCGCGCTCTATGTGCCGCGCCTGGGAGGACGCGCGGGGTGGGGCGAATCCAGCGGACTCCGCCGGGAGCTCGCCGAACGCAATGCCCGCATCCGACAGGAATACCGGGCAGGCGCGGACGTCGAATCCCTCGCGCGGGACTACTGTCTCTCCCCGGACAGCATCCGGAAGATTGTGAAACAGAACGCATCCCCCTGAAAAGGGCCGTCACGCGGCGGCTCTTTTTTTCTCTCATCCGCTTGCCATTTTCCGCGCGATCCTGTATAATAAAGAAAAACAAAACCGGAGGCAATCATGACCATAAACGAAAAGCTGTCCCGTGAGCGGGTGGCGGGATTTCTCAAAAACGAGGGCGGACGCATCGTGAACGGACGCGGAGAGGAGATTTTGCTCTGCGGCATGGGCGTCGGGAACTGGCTCCTGCCCGAGGGGTACATGTGGAAGCTCGGCGGACGCTATACCCGGCCCGCATCCATCGAGGCCCTCGTGCGGCATCTCTGCGGATCGGAATACGCCGCGCGCTTCTGGAAGACCTTCCGCGAGAACTACATCACCGAAGCGGATATCCGGGCGATGGCGGAGGCGGGCTTCAATTCCGTGCGCCTCCCGGTGAACTGGCGCATCGTGATGGAGGACGAGCCGGGGATCCGTTGGAAAGAAGACGGATTCGCCCTCATCGACCGCTTTCTCGCCTGGTGCGAGAAGTGGAAGCTCTATGTCTGCCTCGATCTCCACGGCGCGCCGGGCGGTCAGACGGGCCACAACATCGACGACAGCTGGGACGACATCCCGCGGCTCTTCACCGACACGGAATCCGACGCGCGGGAGAAGACGCTTGCCCTCTGGCAAGAGTTCGCGCGCCGGTACCGCGACCGATGGATCGTCGGGATGTACGATCTGTTGAACGAGCCCGTCCGCACGCCCATGGAGGGGACGAAGGAGCTGCCCGATCTCTCCGAAGAGCTGCGCGCCTTCTACCGCGACTGTATCCGCGCGGTGCGAGCGATTGACTCCCGGCACATGTTCTCCCTCGAAAGCGTTTTCTGGGCATCCCGCGCCGATTTCTTCACGGAGCGCTTTGACGACAACGCCGCGGCGCATTTCCACCGCTACTGGTGCCCGCCGGACATCACCGTCCTGCGCGATTTCCTCGCGGTCCGGGAGCGGCTCGGGATCGCGCTGTATCTCGGGGAGACGGGCGAGAACGATCTGCGCTGGTTCGCCGCGATGTACCCGCTTGCGCTCGCGAACGACATCGGCGTGAATATCTGGCCGTGGAAGAAGATGGAGACCGGGAATTCTCCCTGCTCGGTGAAGAAACCCGCGGGCTGGGACTGGATCACGGGTTTTGCGCGCGGCGGCGACCGTCCTTCCTATGCCCGTGCGCAGGCGATCTTCGACGAATACCTCGACAACATCCGCTTTGAGCGGTGCGAATGGCGCGATGCGGTCATCCCGTCGATCACGCGCTCGCCCGGATGCGTCTTCAAGGCGTGCGACCATGTCTCCTGCTCCGGCGCCGAGCGGATCGGGGATCGCTGGGAGGACGCGCTCATGCGGTTCTCGGCGGGCAGCGCGGCGTCCTATGATCTCATGGCCGACGGGACCTGCGGCGTCCTCGCGTTCTCCTCGGATTTCGGCGAGGGGGCCGGCATCGAGGTCGCGGCGGGGGACGAAGTCCTCTGTGCATCGACGCTGTCGGGCGAAGAGGAGGTCCGGGTGAAGATCCCGTCCACCGAGGCCTGCCGCGTGACAATCCGGTGTACCGCCGGCGCGTTCACCCTCGGCGACCTGCGGTGGGAAAAGGCATAAGAGCTGCTCCGAAAGGCTGACACGGAATGAACGGCGTTCCGGCAGCCTTTTTGTTCGCCCGGTAAAAATTTTCCTCCTCCCCCCTTGACAAGGCCGCCGGGATGTGGTATAATGTCACCGTGATATCAAGATGATATCAAATCAAGCCCATTCAAGGAGGTTTCCCATGGCAAAGTTTCTCGAAAAGACATATAATAACGTGGAAGAAAAGATCTACCGCGCTAAAAGCGGCTGGCTCGTGCTCTTCCTCTCGATCCTCGCGTACGTCGCGGCGATCGTCTGCGTCCCGCTCGGCGGCATCTACGGCATGGACGGCGGCAATCCCCTCTTCGTCGCGCTCTTCGTCGTCTCGATCCTCTATCTCTGCATCGGCTGGATCTGGTGGTGCGGCCTCAAGGTGATCCGTCCGAACGAAGCGCTGGTCCTGACCCTCTTCGGCCGCTACATCGGCACCCTGAAGCAGGACGGCTTCTTCTTCGTCAATCCCTTCTGCGCCTCCTTCAACCCCGCGGCCAAGACCAAGCTGAACCAGTCCGGCGACGTCAAGCCCGAGGGTTCGGTCTTCTCCGGCATCCAGGTCAACGCGGGCGGCGCGGCTGCGGCTGAGCTCGTGAGCAACAAGATCTCCCTCAAGGTCATGACTCTGAACAACAACCGCCAGAAGATCAACGACTGCCTCGGCAACCCCGTCGAGATCGGGATCGCGGTCATGTGGCGCGTGGTCGACACGGCGAAGGCGGTCTTCAACGTCGACAACTACAAGGAATACCTCTCCCTCCAGTGCGACAGCGCGCTGCGCGAGATCGTCCGCATCTATCCCTACGACGTCGCGCCCGGCGTGGATACGACCGGTGACGGCGTGGCGGACGAAGGATCCCTGCGCGGCTCGGCGGACCTTGTGGCGTCCCGCATCCGCGAGAAGATCGAGGAAAAGGTGGCGTTCGCGGGTCTCGAAATCGTCGAGGCGCGGATCACCTATCTCGCCTACGCGCCCGAGATCGCGGCAGTCATGCTCCAGAGACAGCAGGCGTCCGCCATCATCGACGCACGGAAGATGATCGTCGACGGCGCGGTCGGCATGGTACAGATGGCGCTGGACAAGATCAACCACGAAGACATCTGCCAGCTCGACGACGAGCGCAAGGCGCAGATGGTCGCCAACCTTCTGGTCGTTCTCTGCGGCAACCGCGACGCGCAGCCCATCGTGAACACGGGA
>JAFZPN010000005.1 GCA_017550315.1 Clostridia bacterium | reverse complement strand
GTTCGGCGACAAGACGGGCGATGCTCCGGCGGCGGAAGAACCGAAGACGGAAGAACCGGCGGCAGAAGAGCCGGCGGCGGAAGAACCCAAGGCAGAAGAGCCCAAGACCGAGACGCCCGCGGCGGACAACAAGCCCGCTGAAACGGCGAAGTCCGGCTGCGGCTCCATGATCGGCGGCGGACTCATCGTCCTCGTCACCGTTCTCGGTTCCGCCTGGATCTCCAAGAGAAGATAACGCATGAACCTTTCAGAGAGGGGGCCTTCGGGTCCCTTCTCTTTTTGCGCTTTCTCCCGTTTTTCTTCGTTGAATTCGGCGTTAACCGGAGAATTTCCCTTGACAAATCGCGGCGGGCGTGATATAATATGGCTCAAACGCTACGACGGGAAACGAGTAGACCGGGGCGTCCCCTTCAGAGAGGCGGCGGATGGTGCGAGCCGCAGAGGATTCCGGACGAAATACATTCTCAGAGCGGCGCACCGAAGGAGGTCCTCCTCTGTGTAGGCTGCGACGGCGGCGTCCGTTACGCGCATGGGCATCCGATGCCCGCCGAGGCCGTTTCCTGTGAGGGGGCGGCAAACGGAGGTGGTACCGCGGAATTTTTCCGTCCTCTGCTGACAACATCAGCCGGGGACGTTTCTTTTTCCCCGACGAAGCAAACCGAAAGGAAACAACATCATGGTCATTACCGATCTGCTCGAACGAAACGCGAAGCTCTACCCGGACGAGGTCGCCCTCGTGGAGCTCAATCCCGCCAACCAGCCCGATCCGAATCTGACCTGGCGCGAATTCTCCCTGATCGAAGCCACGCCGGGCGGACGCTACCGCCGTGAAATGACGTGGCGCGAATTCGACGTGAAGGCCAACCGCTTCGCCAATCTGCTCCTGACCCGGGGCGTGAAGAAGGGCGACAAGGTGGCGATCCTATTGATGAACTGCCTCGAATGGCTGCCCGTGTACTTCGGCATTCTGAAGACCGGCGCGCTCGCGGTCCCGATGAATTACCGCTATTCTGCCGAGGAGATCAAATACTGCGCGGAGCTCGCGGACGTGTCCGTGCTCATCTTCGGGCCGGAATTCACCGAGCGCGTGTCCGCCGTCTTCCTCGATCTGCCGCTCCTCAAAAACCGCTTTTTCGTCGGTGAAAACGTTCCGGAATTCGCGGACAGCTACGACCGTCTCGTGACCTACTGCTCCTCCACTGCGCCCGCCGTGGCCTGCGATGAGAGCGACGACGCGGCGATCTACTTCTCCTCCGGCACGACCGGATTCCCGAAGGCGATCCTGCACAAGCACCTCTCCCTCATCCATTCCTGCCGGGTCGAACAGGCGCATCACGGGCAGACGCGTGACGACGTGTTCCTCTGCATCCCGCCGCTCTATCACACCGGCGCGAAGATGCACTGGTTCGGCTCGCTGATCTCCGGCAGCCGGGCGGTCATCCTGCGCGGCGTGTCCCCCGAGGGCATCATCCGCGCGGTCTCACAGGAGCGCGCCACCATCGTCTGGCTCCTCGTGCCGTGGGCGCAGGACATTCTCGACGCCGTCGACCGCGGGGACATCAACCTTGCGGATTATCGTCTCGATCAGTGGCGGCTGATGCACATCGGCGCGCAGCCCGTTCCCCCGTCCCTCATCAAGCGCTGGAAGAAGGTCTTCCCGCACCATCAATACGACACCAACTACGGTCTGTCCGAATCGATCGGTCCCGGCTGCGTGCACCTCGGCGTCGAGAACATCGACAAGGTCGGCGCGATCGGCATCCCCGGTTACGGCTGGGAGGCGAAGATCGTGCGTCCGGACGGCACCCCGGTTGAGGGCGAGGAAGTCGGCGAGCTGATCGTCAAGGGCCCCGGCGTGATGACCTGCTATTACAAGAACGAAGAGGCGACCCGCGAGACGCTCCGCGACGGCTGGCTCTACACCGGCGACATGGCGAAATACGACGCGGACGGCTTCATCTACCTCGTCGACCGCAAGAAGGACGTCATCATCACGGGCGGCGAGAACCTCTACCCCGTGCAGATCGAGGACTTCCTCCGCAAGCACGACAAGATCAAGGACGTCGCGGTCATCGGCCTCCCGGATCCGCGCCTCGGCGAAATCGCGGCGGCGATCATCGAGATCAAGGAAGGCATGGAAGCGACGGAGGACGAAATCAACGCCTTCTGCACCGAGCTCCCGCGCTACAAGCGGCCGCGGAAGATCATCTTCGCGAAGGTCCCGCGCAATCCTACCGGCAAGATCGAGAAGCCGAAGCTGCGTGAGATCTACTGCGGCGGGCGTCTCGTCGAAGAGCAGACGACGCGGTAAGGCGGCATGACGACGATCCGGTACACGGATTTCTCCTCGCTCGCGCCGCTGACCTCCCTTTGCGCGGCGGCGACAGCGGAGCACCCCCTCGTGATCGCGCTCGACGGCTTCTGCGCGTCCGGCAAGACGACCCTTGCGGAAGAATTGCACACCCGTTTCGGCGCGCGCGTGATCCACACGGACGACTTCTATCTCCCGGCACAAATGCGCACGGACGAACGGTACGCGGAACCCGGCGGCACGATCCATTACGAACGCCTCCGGGCGGAGGTGATCGAACATCTCGGCGAACCCTCGCTGACGTACGGGATCTTCTCTCACGCGGTCATGGATATCGTCGGGCACATCACGCTTCACTCCGCGCCGGTCACGGTGATCGAAGGGGCGTATGCCTCGCATCCCGCCCTCGGGGATTACATGAACGTGCGCTGCTTTATGGAGACCTCCCCGGACGAGCAGCGGCGGCGGATCCTCGCGCGCAACGGTCCCGAGCGGCTCCGGCTGTTCGAGGAGCGCTGGATCCCCTACGAAATCCGCTACGAGGCGGCCTTCGGGATCCGGGCCCGCGCGGACTTTCACATTCTCACCTGACCCATGCAAGCACGGCGGTTTACTCTGCCGTGTTTTTTTATTCAAAAAAAATACCGCCGCTTCCCCGAGGTCGTGAAACGGCGGCTGTTTGATTGCGTCCTGTTTACGCGCTGTACAGTCTCCCGTCGTCCATGCAGTACATTCTGTCCGCGCGTTCGGCGAGGGAGGGATCGTGCGTGACCATGATGAGCGTCTGCCCTTCACGGTGCAAAGTCATGAACAAGTCGAATATCTCGGCGGCGGTCTCCTTGTCGAGGTTGCCGGTGGGTTCGTCGGCGATCAGGATGGAAGGGCGGTTGATGAGCGCACGGGCGATGGCTGTCCGCTGCATCTGCCCGCCGGACATCTGCGACGGCAGGTGATCGAGCCGCTCCCGGATGCCGAGCTTGTCCGCAAGCTCGCTGAACCACGCCGCGTCCGGCTGGCGTCCGTCGAGCAGCGAGGGGAGCACGATGTTTTCTTTCGCCGTAAGGCCCCCTACCAGGTTGAACCGCTGATAGACGAAGCCGATCTTCTGTCTGCGCATCTCCGCCCGTTTTTCTTCCGAGGCGGACGTCATCTCCACGTCGTCGATCACGATCCTTCCGTTGTCCGGCGCGAGATTCCCGACAAGAAGCTGGAGCAGCGTGGATTTGCCACACCCGGACGCTCCGACGATCGAGCAGAACTCTCCCTTCTCCACGGAAAGGAACAGATCGCGCACGGCGTGGACTCTTTTGTTCCCCTGCAAATATGTCTTATTCAGCGCGGATACTTTCACGGTCATGACTCACGTCCTCCTTTTTGAAACTGTTTAGAATGCGGTTCAGCGAAGCCTGCGGCAGGAGCGTGAACGCCCCAAGCAAAAGCAGCGCCATGCAGAAGTCGATCAAAAGATCCAGCCACGAGAAGCCAGGCGAACCCTTCGCGGCTTTCCAGAGCGTGAGGGCCATATCCGGAAGAACGGTCACCGAGACACATAAGCCGAACCGCAGGAGCATCTCGATATTCAGCACGTTCCGCATCTGCCGCCATGTCCCGCCAATCTCAGTCATGATCGAATAGTCCTCCTCCCGCTCGTCGACCTCCATCATCAGGATCGCGCCGAGCGAAACCAGCGTTGCCAGGATCGTGGCGGACGAGCGGATCACGCCGACCTTCTTCATGCGCTCCGCCAAGACGATGCTGTTCTTCACCTCCTGCCTTTCGTCCGAGAAGGAAGTGAAAGCGGAGGCAAGCCATCCGCGGAAGTCCTCGTATTCCGCCTCCGACACATCGTCCGAGAGATAGATGCGGACGGAGCGGGGCGTGGTCTCGATGCCGGTCAGACTCCGGAAATTGTCCGGTGTGCAGTAAAGGGTCAGATACGTCGGATCGTCCGGGGAATCGTAGAATCCGGCGATCTTTGCCCGGATCTCCCGGCCTGTCGCCGTGCTTCGGATGCGGACAGTGTCGCCGACGGAATACTCTCTCTCAAAATTGCTGTCGGCATAAACGACGTCAAGCGACGCGGCGCATGCCGGGAGCGCCCCCGCGTCATAGATTACGCTGAACGCGGCTCTGTCCTGCATCGGATCCAGCATCTCGGACCGATCCGAGTCCGCTTTCGTGTAATTGTTGCCGTAATACGAGGAGACGACGCGGGAGACGAACGAAAACAATTCGATCTGTTCGAGATCCTCCGCTGCAAGGCCGGACACATCCTCGATCCCCGGATCGGACACGATGAAGTCGCACCCGTACCGCTTTTCGACAGGCTCGAAGAGCTGATTGAGTTCGATCAGCGCGAGCAGTCCGACCGGCGCAACCAAGAGCAGCGCGATCCGGTTGAGCTTCCGGACACGGCGGAATTTGATGACGGGCAGAGTCGTATAAACGGACTTCCGTTTGAAGATGAAATCCGTGCGGGGAAAGACGAGCTTTTCGCCCCCCGCCGCGCGGCTGATCCGGAAATACCGGCGCAGGACGGAGACATAGGCGAAGGCAGAAGAAAACACGGTCAGGGCAACGATCAGAAGGATATTGGAGGCTTTCAGACGGAACACCAGATATCCGAGCGCATTGTTCCGGATGACATCCCGGAAGAACAGCGCGATAACCAGCTTCATGAGCCCTGCCGCCGCCGGGATCGCCAGAATCAGCGACACGGGCAGTACGATCAGAAATTCGGCCCCGATCAGCTTCAAAAAGCTCGCCCGCTTCATCCCGAGCATCCGGAAGACGGCGAAATCGTCCTTCTGCCGCTCGACCATAACCGTGAAGATATAATAAATCGAAATAGCCGAGACGGCGCATAGAAGCGCTTTCAGCCCGATCGCGAAATCCTGTTCAAAGAGGCCTTCGGAGAAGCTCGCGTCGAAGGCTCGAACGCGCATACCGTTGTTCTCCCGGTTGCAGATCGTCGCGGCCTGAACCCGGATGCGGTCCGTATCCGCCTGCCGGCGGCATTTGAGATAAATCGCGCCGTCCTCGTACCAGATTTCCGCGAGATCGAGCGCGGAGAAGAGTTCCATGTCGCTCTCCGACGCGGGAGAGACGATCACGTTCGCGCCGTGGGTGACGGTCTGTGCGACAAGGACCTCCCCATATGCGGCGGAATCCGTGAACGCGCTGAAAAAGGACAGCGAAAACACGCTCAGGAACAGGACGAGAAACGTCAGAAGATACGCCGTCCAGTACCGCGTCACGCTGTTTTTGAGCAGCAATTTGGTTTCCATAATAGTTTATCCCGCCCCCTGTTCCCTCGACTCTCCATGCATCGAGGGCTCCTTTTGTCTTATCATACCAGAGAAACGGGATCTTGTCAACCCTTTGTGGTGTTTTTCGAGCATCGATGATGACATTTTTCGTCATCCCGCGAAAAACCCGCCCTCCTTTCGGAATTCTCCGTTTCGTGGAATCGATTTCTTCCGTCTCCATTGCATCCATCTGCCGGTTGTGATACAATGAGCACAACGGGAGAAAATCCTGCGCTCATGCCGCCGGCGCGCAGCGGTGTGTCCATCTCTCAACCAACAGGAGGATTTCCGAAGATGACAACCCTGTCCGAAGCCATCGCCTCTCTCCGGAAGGAGAAGAACGAACCCCAGACCGCGCTGGCGGATGCCCTCGGCGTCTCGAACCGCACCATCTCGAAATGGGAAAACGGCGAGAGCGAACCCGACACCGCAGCCCTCGTAGCGCTGGCCGATCACTACGGCACCTCGGTCGACGCCCTGCTCGGACGCGCGCCGAAGGTTCCGGATCCCTACGGGAGCGCCAAAACCTACACCGACGCCGCGCTGATCTACAGCCGCGAAAACTACCAAACGCTCCGGGCCCTCGAGGAAGCATACCACCGCATTTTCGACGTTCACTTCAACAGGAAGAAAAATGACGGCGCAAATAAGGACGCCTCCCCGGTCGTGCCGCCGTTTCCCTTTGCCGAAGACGGGATCCCGTGGCCCAACAACGCCTATTCGCATGTGGTAAGTTCCTGCCTGTTCGCGGAGTACTGCGCGGGGCGGGAGGTCAACCTCGGCGTCACGCTCTTCCCGAACGAGGCCAACTACGCATGGCTCGCCGACCGCTCCGAAGAGATCGCCGCCTCTCTCCGTGCCTTCGGGGACGCGCGGATCCTCGGGCTGCTCGTGAAGATGCACGAGCGGGACTTTCCGGATAAATTCACGCTCGAATACGCCGCAGAGCTGGCCGGGATGCCCGCCGCCGAGCTCGAACCCGCGCTCGATCTGCTCTTCCCCTACGGGGCGAATGAGGTCGAACTGGAAGAAGGAAGCGCGAAGCTCTACGGAGGCTGGTCCGGCGAACCGCGTCTCCTCGCCGCTCTTTCGCTCTTCTATCTGAACTTCGTCGCGCGGGAGACCGGGACGAACTGCCACAACAGCCCCTTCCGCCCGCTGATCCGAAAGGAGGAGGACGCATGACATTCGCCGAAAACATCCGGAAATTCCGCACCGCACGCGGCCTGACGCAGGAGGCGCTCGGAGAACAGGTCGGCCTCTCCGGGCAGGCGGTTTCCAAATGGGAGACGAGCGACGCCTACCCCGATCCGACTCTCCTGCCGTCGCTCGCAGACGCCCTCGGCGTGACCGTCGACGCGCTTTTCGGGCATGAGGTGCACAGCAAGGAGCGCCTCTCGGAAGATTTCGCCGCCATGCTGCGCGACACGCCCGCCGAGGACCGGACACGGCTCTGCTTCGAGGTCCTCGCCGCGCTCTTCCGCACGAAATCCGGGGGAGGCGCAGCTGCCTCCGTGAACGAACCGGATGAACGCTCCTATCATCAGATCGACACGCACACGGCGGCCGGATTTCTCTCGGAGAACGAGGACTTCCCGTTCCTCGTCTTCGGGCTCGAACCGCCGGACGGCTGGGAATCGATCTGCCGGGATGAACATATCCCCGGCTTCCTCGCGGCGATCGGCGATCCCGACGTTCTGCGGTGCGTCCTCTGGATCTTCGGGCATGAGCCGAAGCCCATCGAGGGCTCGCTCCTCGTGAAAAAGGCCGGCGCGGATCCCGCCCGGACGGAGGACATCCTCGCCTCGCTTGAGAAAATCGGCACGATCAGGCGCGAGACCTATATGATCAACGGCCGGGAGCGCGTCATCGCAAACGTCTCCTACGCATGCCAGCTTCTGTTCAGAGGGCCGATGCTCTCCTTCCTCTCCGCCGCCCATGCGTTCACGTCGTGCGGCGCCGGGATCCGGTACCACGTCAGCAACAACGATCCGCCCTTTTTGCGCGATTGAACCGTCCCTCCCTTCCGACCGGCGTATTTTTCCGAAAATACGCCGGTTTTCTCTGTACAAACCGGAAAAAGTATGCTATAATCAGAACAGGATTATTTCAACCGAAAGGGATTTATGAAAAAATATACCCGACCCCTCCGGATCGTGCTCTGGCTCCTCGTCCTCATGTGGATGGCGGTGATCTTCTGCTTTTCGATGGAGAACGCCGACGAATCCTCCTCCACCTCCGGCGCGGTGATCCGCTGGCTCCTCGAACGCTTTGACCGTGCCTTCCCCGCCCTCTCCCCGGCGGAACAGTTTGCCGAGATCGAGGCGTGGTCCTTCGCCGTCCGCAAACTCGCGCACTTTCTGATCTTCGCCGTTCTCGGATTTCTCACCACTGCGGCGTGTTCGGTCGATCTCGGCGGGAAGGAAGCGTTTCTCACCGCCCTCGCGATCGGGATCGTCTATGCCGCGACCGACGAGATCCATCAGGCCTTTGTCCCCGGGCGCGCGTGCCAGTTCCGCGACGTCCTGATCGATGCGTCCGGCGTGCTTCTCGGCGCGGGCTCCTTCACGCTGATCCGTCTGATCAGACGCAGATCGAACACCCAAAAATGAAATCTGCTTTGGCAGATTTCTTCAGCACTTATTCACTTTTCCTTATTCTCTATTACTTCTCAACAAGGAGGTTCCCTATGGCATTCCTGGAAGTCAACTTTTTCTCCGACGTCCTCGGCATGGCGATGTCGATGAACGTGGTGCTCCCCCAGCGGACCCGCGGCAACATCGGCGTGAACCCGGGCGAGGCGGGAGAGACCTTCCCCACCCTCTGGCTGCTCCACGGCATGAGCGACGACCACACCATCTGGATGCGGCGCACGTCGATCGAGCGGTACGCGGAGGAGCACGGCATCGCCGTCGTCATGCCCACCACCTACCTCGGCTGGTACACCGACATGAAATACGGCTACCGCTACCGGACCTTCATCGGCGAAGAGCTGCCGAAGATCTGCCGCTCCTTCTTCCCCGGCATGAGCGCGAAGCGGGAGGACAACTATATCTCCGGCAACTCTATGGGCGGCTACGGCTCCCTTGCCCTCGCGCTGACCTATCCGGAGAACTACGGGGTATGCGCGCCGCTCTCCGCCGCCTTTGACCCGACGCACCTCTTTGATCCGGCGCACCCGGAAAACACCTTCTTCACGGATATCTACGGAACCGTCGAGGAGTTTACGGGTTCCGTCAACGATCTCTTCCACATGGCCGAGGTCCGCAAAAACGACGGCTCGCCCCTGCCGAAGCTCTACATCGACTGCGGGCAGAGCGATTTCCTCCTGCTGGACAATCACCGGATGCGCGATGCCCTCACGGCTCTCGGGTACGACGTGACCTACCGGGAACCGGACGGCGCGCACACCTGGGGCTTCTGGGACCGCGAGATCCAGAACGTCCTCACCTTCATCGATGCGTACAGAAAGGAGATCTGACATGGCACTGGTACATACGCATTTCTTCTCGAACGTCCTCGGACGGGGCGTCGGATGCGAGGTCATCCTGCCCCAGAAATCCACCCGTCTCATCGGCATGGAGACGAAAGAACGGGAGCGGATCCCGGTCCTCTGGCTGCTCCACGGCGCGTCGGACGATGAAACGATCTGGCAGCGGCGCACTTCGATCGAGCGCTATGTCGCCCCCCTCGGGATGGCGGTCGTCATGCCCGGCGTCGAGGTCTCGGGCTACGCGGATCTCGCGCACGGCGGCAATTTCTACAGCTATGTCGCGAAGGAGCTGCCCGCCGTGATGGAGGGCTTCTTCGGCTTCTCGCGCGCAAGAGAGGACAACTTCGTCTGCGGCCTCTCGATGGGCGGTGCGGGCGCCCTCAAGATCGGGCTTGCGAATCCGGAGCAGTACGCCGCGATCGGCTGCCTCTCCGCCGGCATCTTCAACCGCCGCCTGCCCGAGGATACCCTGCACATCGATCCCGAAAAGGACCGCGGCGCGTTCATCCGCTATGACGGACGACAGCTCGCGGGCTCCGAGGAGGACCTCATCGGCAACGCGAAGCGGATCATCGCGGACGGTCTGCCCGTTCCGCGCATCTATCACTCCACGGGCTCCGAGGACTTTCTGCTCGACTCCGCGCACTTCACCCGCGATTTCTTCACCGGATTCGAGGGCAATCCCTTCGATTACGTCTACGAAGAGGATCCCGGCGCGCACACCTGGGAGTACTGGGACGATCACATCCAGCGCTTCCTCGCGTATATTTCCAAATAAAAACGGACTGTGAGCAAACGATAAAAACGTTATTGCCAATATTCTCTCCGAATGTGAAGAATATCACGGAAAAATGTGTCCGCGCCCTTGATTTTCATTTTCAACTATGATATAATGATACGAACAGTATTGGAATACTGCATCAACACAAAAAGGAGTTTGACCATGAAGAAACTTCTCACGCTGCTCCTTGCCGCTTTCATCGTGGCTGCGCTGGCCATTAGCGTCTCCGCGAATTCCGGCACGGGCTACACCATTACGGCTGCCCGCGGTACGCCGACGGTCGACGGTGTCAAGGATGACATCTGGGACACCACCGAAGCGCAGACGCAGGACCGTATCCGTTCCGGCGATGACACCGGCACGCACATCACCATCCGTTTCCTGTATGATGACGAAAACCTCTATTACCTCGGCGAGGTTCCGGACTCCTCTCTCTGGACGAAAGACCTCTCTCCCGCGTCGATGACCTATCAGATGGACGGCTCGGAGATTTGCCTCTCCCTCAAGAACAGCTCCGCAGGCTCCATCGACACCGCGACGGACGCATGGGTGGGCGTGACCCCCTATGCTGACTTCTATTCTTCTCAGGCCAACTGGCTCGTGGGCTCCGGCTCCGGCGTCAGCTCCGACAACGAAGAATTCGATGCGGAATTCATGGAAGTCCACACCTCCCTCGAAAACGATCCCGAGAACGAGACCGCTTCCGTTTACTACGTGGAAGCCGTCTGGCACATCAAGGCCTACAACGAAGAGTACGCGCCGAAGGACGGCGTGAAGTACGGCTTCGAGGTCTCCTACAACGACAACGCGGAATACAACAACAGAACGATGTGCATCGGCTGGTCCGACATCACCGACGGCGCTTCCACCAACCCGTCCGTCTGGGGTGAAATCGTTCTGGGCGCAGACACCGGGGAAACGCCTCCCGAACTCGCCAACTATGCGAAGGGCGCGACCGTGGAAGTCACATCCGTTGAGCCCGACACCACCTACACCGGCGACCTTGCCGTCGACGGCGACATGAGCACCCGCTGGTCCTCCGCCTACACCGATGATGAAACCATCACCATCGACATCGGCGCGATCAAGGCGATCGGCTACATCGAGCTCTACTGGGAAGCTGCTTATTCGACCGACTTTGAGATCTATACCGGATCCGCGGCCGACAACCTCCAGGAGCACACCATCGCGACCGTGACCGGCAACGCCGATCAGCACAATGTGTTCGAGTTTGATCTCGTCACGGCCCGTTACATCACCATCCACTGCTCCGGCAGAGCGACCACCTACGGCAACTCCCTCTGGGAAGTGATCGTCCGCAAGAGCGCTGACGAAGTCGCCGGCGAAGCTGCCGGTCCGGAAGGCTATCCGTCCTCCGGCTGCGAAGTTCCGGAAGGCTCCGTCATCATCAATGGCGAGCGCATCGGTCTGGAAGAAGGCTGGGGCGGCAACGCGTCTGCCGGCCGTGACGCTGCGTTCGACGGCGACATCTACACCTTCTTCGATCCGCTCGGCACCGGCGACGGCTGGGCAGGCATCGATGCGGGCGAGGAATACACCCTCACCAAGATCGTGATCCACCCGCGTGAAGCCTGGACTGCTCGCTTCAACGGCGCGGAGATCGACGGCTCCAACGACCCCGATTTCGCGGATTACACGCCTATCTGGATCTCCATCGAAGAAGCCGATGACTTCAGATGGATCGAGATCGAAGCCTCCGACTTCGACGACATCGGTTCCTTCCGCTACTATCGTTACTTCAACAATTCCAACCATGGCGACGTCGCGGAAGTCGAGCTGTACGGTTATCCGACCGCAGGCGGCCCCGGCTCCGCTGTGACTGCCGAACCCGCCGATCCGAACGCTCCCGCGATCCTCTGGGACTTCAATTCCGACAACGCGATGGATGCGAACATGGGCGCCAACTCCGGTGCGAATGCCGTGAGCTGGACGGGCGAAAAGGATGACGAAGGCAACGAATACTATGTGTTCACGGCTTCCGGCTCCGACCCGTACGTCTCCGTTGACCTCTCCGCCGCGGATGTTTCCGATGTCGTGTGGGTCAAGGCCCGCGTGAAGAACGACGGTCCCGCGACGGCGATCGAGCTCTTCGGTCACACCGACGGGCGCGGCCTCACCGGCTCCGAGTGCACGCACATCGACGTCGGCACGGACGGCGAATGGCACACCTACATCGTCTACATTCCGGATGCCAACGTCGCGACGGTCAATGCTTACAAGGATCCGCAGTATGCCATCACCGAACCCTACTGGGCCGGCACGGTTGACTGGATCCGTATTGACCCGATGTGGCAGGAAGGCGATGACGGCAACGACGCCGGCGGTTCCATGAACGACGGCGATCAGATCAAGATCGACTACATCGCGTTCTTCTCCAGCGAAGAAGCCGCCAAGGCGTTCCGCGCGGATCAGGACAGCGAATACGTCGCTCCGTCGAAAGGCCTTGCCACCGTGGAAGAAGCGGCTGACGGCAAGAACATCATCACCGGCTATGAATTCGTCTCCGGCACGAACGG
>JAFZPN010000070.1 GCA_017550315.1 Clostridia bacterium | reverse complement strand
GCCGACCGTGGCTTGTTTTCCGTTGCGCACGACGGGGAGGCGCAGGACTTCTTGATTCTCGAAGGCCTTGTCCGCCCGGTCGCGTTCGCCGAGGTATTTCACGAGGGCGTATAGCTCTCGGTCGCGGCAGTCCTCGTCGAGGAGCGTATCGAGCGAGCCGACGGATCGCAGGACCGCGTCAAATTCCCCGCGCGAGAGGCCTTTTTCTTTCATATCGACGTATTGGAACCGGATGCCGCGCTCCTTGAACCAGCGTTCGGCCTTCCGGGTGTCCGCGCTCTTTTTGGTTCCGAAGATCTGGATGTTCATGTCTGCCTCCCGCGGGATGTCGTTTGCGGATAGTGTACATCAGATCGCGTGAAAAGTCAAGGGCGCGGAGAAACTCTTGTGCAGATTTGCCCGATCCGCGCGAAAATCTCCCGTCCCCCATTGCAAAACAGACAAAAATATGCTATGATAAAGGGGAACGAAGAATCCGCCGAATGGGTACCCAAAAAGGAGGAACCTCATGAAAAAGACGATTTCCCTGATCCTTGCAGCGCTGATGCTGCTCCCGCTCTTCGCCTCCTGCTCGGAGACGACGCAGAAGGATCCCGCCGCGAACACCGATCCCTCCGGCAATCCGAACGAAGTCGTGACGGAGCCCGCCGAAGACGTGCCCGAGACCAAGCTCAAGGACGATCTCCCCGCCGATCTCGACTTTAACGGCACGGACATGCGCGTAGCTCACCGGAGCGGCGAAAAAACCACGCAGGAGATCTATGTGGAAGAGGACACCGGCGACGCGCTGGATTCCGCGATCTACGGCCGCAACATCAAAGTGGAGGACCGTCTCGACCTGACGATCGTCTCCCTTCCTTCGGACGACACCCAGGCGCTTCTCAGACGCACCGCTCAGGCCGGATCCGACGACTTCGATCTCTGCGCGGCGTATCAGTATTACGCGATGGGCATGGCGACGGAGGGCATCCTCCGGAACTGGAACGAGATCAAGTATGTGGACACTTCCAAGCCGTGGTGGGCCGCCCAGTTCACCGAGGCGTGCACCATCGGCGGCGAGCGTCTGTACTTCCTCACCGGCGACGCGGCCCTCTCCATGCTGCGCAACATGGCGACCATGTATGTGAACAACACGATCTACACCCAGTACTTCGGCGCGATCCCCGATCTGTATTCCATTGTCCTCGAGGGCGGCTGGACCTTCGATAAAATGTCCGAATACTGCGAAGACGTCTATACCGACGTCAACGGCGACGGCAAGACCGACGGCGGCGACATCTACGGCTACGGGACAACCACCTTGTCCATGCTCGACTACTCCGTCGCGGGCGCGGGCCTGAGGTGGTGCGAATACGACGAAGAGGGCTATCCGAAGGTGACGATCAACAACGAGCGCACCGTCAATTTCGTCGAGAAGATTTACCGGCTGCTCTATGAGAACATCGGCTCCTATATCGCCGCGCCGTCCGTCGAGGGCGAATCGGATCTCATCAACAAGTTCAAGTCCGACACTCTCATGTTCCTCCCGTTCCGCGCGGACGTCTCCGAGAAGCTCCGCGACATGGAATCGGATTACGCCATCGTCCCGCTTCCGAAGTATGACGAAACGCAGGCGGAATACAGCACGGGCGTGCACGATTCCGTGTCCGTGTTCTGCGTGCCGATCACCAACCTCGACCGGGCGGAGATGACCGGCGCGTTCATGGAGGCCTTCGCTTCCCAGAGCTACCGGGACGTGACGGACGTGTACTTCGAGACCCTTCTGAAAGAGAAATTCGCCCGCGACATGGTGACGGCGGAGATCTTCGACATCATCAAGAACGGCGTGTATTTCGACTTTGTGCTGCTGCATTCGAGCTCGCTGAGCGACGTCGGCCACATGATCCGCGACGTCATCTCGGCCAAGTCCTCCGATTTCGCGTCCGCCTACGCGAAGAAGGAAAAGGTCATCAACAAGACGCTCGGCAAGCTGATCGACGCATACAAGAACGTCGAGTGACGGGACATCCATCAACAGGACACTTTGAAACGATTTAAAACCATGAAGAAAAACAAGATCATCGTCGCGGGGAACATCCTCGTCGACCACCTCTATCCCATCGCGGGCTATCCCGAACGCGGACAGCTCACCACCATTCTGGACGGCATCGGCAAATCGGTCGGCGGCGCGGTCTGCAACGTCGGCATCGACCTCAAACGCCTCATGCCGGACACCGAAGTCGCGGCCCTCGGGCTCGTCGGCACGGATGAGGGCGGGGATTTCGCCCTCGGAGAGATGAAGAAGGAAGGCGTCGACGTCTCGCTCGTCGGGCGGGAGGGCGTCACCTCCTTCACCGCTGTCATGAGCGACACCGTCAGCCATGAGCGCACGTTCTTCCAGTACCGCGGCGCGAACGCCCTGTTTTCCGAGGATTCCTTCTCGTGGGACGCGGCGGACTGCGACATCCTGCACATCGCGTACATCCTCCTCCTCGACGCGCTCGACGCGAAGGACGCCGAATACGGTACGAAGCTCGCCCGGCTGCTCTGCCATGCGAAGGAGCGCGGCATCCGCACGTCGATCGACGTCGTAAGCGAGAACGGGGAGCGGTTCTGCCGCATCGTTCCGCCCGCGCTGCGCTATACCGATTTCTGCATCATCAACGAAATCGAGGCCGGACGGACCACCGGGATCGAGCTGCGCGCACCGGACGGAAGCCTCCGCACGGAAAACCTGAAGCCATGCCTCCGGAAGCTCTTCGACCTCGGCGTCGGGGAGTGGGCGGTGATCCACTGTCCCGAGGGCGGCTTCGGCATGGATCGCACGGGTCAGTTCGCCTCCTACGGGCAGATCCCGACGCCTGACGGTTACATCCGCGGAAAGGTCGGCGCAGGGGATGCCTTCTGCGCAGGGGTTCTTTCGGCGGCGCACCGCGGACAGCCGCTCGCCGATGCCCTGAAGCTCGGCAACGCGGCGGCGACGGTCTCCCTGAAAGCCCCCGGTGCGACCGAGGCCATGCGGACCGCGGAGGAATGCCTCGCGATCACCGATGCCTTCGGTGCACCCGTCTGCGTGGAGATCCCGGAGGCGGCCCAATGAAGCGGGCGGTCATCGTCGGCGCGGGGAACATCGGCCGCGGCTTCATCGGACAGCTCTTTTCGGAGGCGGGCTGGGAGGTCTGCTTTCTCGACGTCGCCGCACCCGTCGTGGACGTCCTGAACGCGGCGGGGGAATATCCCCTCGAAATCGTCTCGAACAAGGGAACCGAACGCCGGCGGATCGCCCCGGTCTCGGCAGTGAACGGCAACGATCACGAGGCAGCGGCGCGGATCACGGCGGACGCGGACGTCTGCGTCACCTGCGTCGGCGCGAAAGCGATCCGTTACATCATCCCGAACTTCGCGGCGGGGGTGAAGCTCCGGCACGCGGAGGGACGGGGCCCGCTCAATCTGTTGATCTGCGAGAACCTTATGGATGCGGACTTATATATCGACGGGCTGCTCAAGGACTTCCTCACCCCCGATGAGCGGGCGGACGTCGGACTCGTCGAGACCTCGGTCGGACGCATGGTCCCCCTGCCGGACAAGGCGCTCCTCGAGAGCGAGCCCCTCCTTGTCCGGGCGGAGCGGTACGGCGTGCTCCCCTTTGACGTCGATGCGTGGAAGGGACCGCTGCCCGACGTGCCGGGCCTGATCCCGCGCTCGCCCTTCCGGTTCATCATCGAGCGCAAGCTCTACGTGCACAACATGGGCCACGCCCTCTGTGCCTACCTCGGCACGCTCGCCGGTCACGAGCGGATCGCGGATGCCATCGCCGATCCCGTGATCCGGGTGGCGGTGCGGGAGGCCATGACCGCCTCGGCCCGCGCGCTCGCAAAGCGGTACGGGGAGGACCTCGACGCCCTCCTCGCGCACACGGAGGATCTGATCCGGCGCTTCGGCAACCGCGCGCTTGGGGACACCTGTGCGAGGGTCGGAGCGGATATCCCGCGCAAGCTGGCGAAATCCGACCGCTTGACGGGAGCGGCCTGTTCCGCGGAGGAAGCCGGGATCCGTCCGGTGTGGTTCTCCCTCGGTGCGGCGGCAGCGCTCCGGGTATATGGCCGGGAAAACGAGATCCCGGATCCTGCCGGGACGTTCAGCGCGCTCACCGGGATGACGGACGGCGCATACCGGGACGACGCGCTCGCGTTTTATGAGATCCTCGCCGCGGACCGTCCGTTCGACGACCGGATGCGCGACGTGCTCGCCATGGCCGACGGGATCCTCGCCGACTGCGCGGGGGAGATCCTCTGACGCCACCCCAAAACGATTTATGCGCGCTCCGGGAGGGATCCGATCTTTCCGGAGCGCATCTCTTTTCAAACAAGGAAAAACTCAACGGACATGCGAGTCGACTCCCGTGCGCGTCGCTGGACATCGGCTCCCGGATGTGGTATCATCATGGCAGAACCCAAAAGGAGGACACCATCATGGAAATGGGAAAAGAAATCCGGCGCCTGCGAGGTGCCCGCGGCCTCACGCAGGAAGCCCTTGCCGCCGCTCTGAACGTGACGGCGCAGACGATCAGCAAATGGGAATGCGGCAACAGCGTCCCGGACGTGCAGATGCTGCCGGAGATCGCCGTGTATTTCGGCGTCACCATCGATCAGCTCTTCGCCATGACCCCGGAGCAGCAGCTCGACCGGCTCGAGAATGCCATCGACGACCACGGCATGTACGACGAAGCGGAGGAGCGGCAGCTCGAACAGCAGCTTCACGCCATCGCGGAGAACCCGGCCTATGCGGGGAGGGCGGAATTGATGCTGACAAAACTTTATAACCACCAGGCCGAGCAGTGCCGCCTCCTCGCGATCGAGCACGGCAAGACGGCTGCGGAGAAGACGGACGGCGACCGGGATGCGCTCAGCGAGCTGGCGAACGCCTGGGGCAGCTACATCCCCGACTGGGACTACCGCAACCATCACGCCCTCATCGCGTGGTACGGCGAATTCTGCCACCGCCATCCGGAAAACCGCGCGGCCGTGATGTGGCTGCTCGACAACCTCATCGACGACCGTAGACTTGCCGAAGCGCGCGCATGGCTCCCGAAGCTCGAGCGGATCGACAATACCTTCCGCACCCCGATGTATAAAATCCTCATTGCCCAGGCAGATGGGGAGACCGAGGAGGCGGACCGGCTGCTCAGGGAACTCGAAGCCATGGAGGGGCAGGAGTGGTGCTGGGCCGTGACGCTCGGCGATCTCTACACTCAGCGGCAGGAGTATGACCGGGCCGTTGCATGGTATCAGAGGGGGCAGGACATGCAGCCGTCGCCGAAGTACATCGACAGCGCGCGGAGCATCGCCCACATCCGCGAGATCCAGGGCGACCGGCAGGGGGCGATCGCCGCCTACCGGGAGGAGCTGCGCCTGATGCGCGAGGAATGGGGCATCGTCAGCGGGGAATGCCGCGAAGAGGTGGAACGTGCCATCCGGCGGCTCGAATGAAAGGCAATAAAGACAAAACCGGCGT
>JAFZPN010000069.1 GCA_017550315.1 Clostridia bacterium | reverse complement strand
GTTCGGCGACAAGACGGGCGATGCTCCGGCGGCGGAAGAACCGAAGACGGAAGAACCGGCGGCAGAAGAGCCGGCGGCGGAAGAACCCAAGGCAGAAGAGCCCAAGACCGAGACGCCCGCGGCGGACAACAAGCCCGCTGAGACGGCGAAGTCCGGCTGCGGCTCCATGATCGGCGGCGGACTCATCGTCCTCGTCACCGTTCTCGGCTCCGCCTGGATCTCCAAGAGACATTAAGACATCCGAAACAGACGGATCCTTAGGATGAGGATGGGGAGACGCGGGTCACGCGACCTGCGTCTCCCGTCTGCTTCCGTGTGGCAGACCGGGGGACATCCTCGTTTCTGCCGGGCATCTGCCGGATACCGGACGCGCGTATCCGCCGGATGCCGGGAAGAAACGAACACCAAACAAAGGAGGGGCAACATGCAAGCAATCACGGTGAAGGCCGAAGTCGCCGCGCTCGACCGGGTGACGGACTTCGTCAACGAGGTGCTCGAGGCGCTCGGCTGCCCGATGAAGACCCTCATGCAGATCGATCTGGCCGTGGAGGAGATTTTCGTCAACATCGCGAGCTACGCCTACGGTCCGGAGGGCGGCGACGCCGTGATCCGGGTCTCGGCGGCGGATGGCGGGGTGCGCGTGGCCTTCGAGGACCGGGGGATCCCCTTCGATCCGACGGCGCGGGAAGATCCCGACCGGACGGCAGGAGCCGAAGAGCGCCCGATCGGGGGGCTCGGCATCTTCCTCACGAAGAAGCTCATGGACGCGGTCGCCTACGAATACCGGAACGGGATGAACATCCTGACCATCGAAAAGAAAACGGGGACCGGCTAAGGCCGCCGTGCCGACCGGATCATGATTCCTTTTGCAACGAAAAATCATTTTCATACGAGGTACACCTTATGAAATCAGACGTCATTCACGTGACAAACGAAGGCGCGGGGTTCGATGAAGCCCTGGCGCAGGCGGAGGCCGTTGCCCGGTTCCGTCAGATCGAAGGGAAAGGCGCGCTGCATCTGCGGCTCCTGACCGAGGAAATGCTCGGCATGATGCGCGCCATGACGGGAGAGCGCGACGCGGACTTCTGGATCGACGACGCGGACGGGACCATCGATCTCCATCTGGCCGTCAAGATGCCCATGACCGCCGAGACGCGCGAAAAGCTCCTCTCCGTGACCACGGACGGGACGAACTCCGCAGCCAAGGGCGTGACCGGGAAGCTCCGCGATCTCGTCGAGCGGTTCCTCGAACCGGAAAACGACCGCATCCCGGACGACCTCTTCACCGGCATGGACTACGCGTACTCGGGCGGCGACTTCGGGACGCTGTCCGTCGCGGCGGCGGGACTCTGGTCGATGAACCGGTACCGGACAGCCGCCGAGGAAGGCCGCACCCCCCGGGAAGACTGGGACGAACTCGAAAAATCCGTGGTTGCAAGGCTCGCGGACGACGTGAAGATCGGCATCGCCGGGCGCAACGTCGAAATGATCATTTCCAAGAAATTCTGAATCCTGAAAGGAGAATACAACGATGACGATCAACAAGCAGAAAGAAGGCACCTCCCTCACGCTCGCGCTCGAAGGGAGACTCGACACCATCACCGCACCCGAACTCGAGGCCGTTTTGAAGGAAGAACTCGAAGACGTCGAAGCGCTGACCTTTGATTTCACCGCCCTCGAATACATATCTTCCGCCGGACTCCGCGTCCTGCTTTCCGCGCAGAAGCAGATGAACCGGCAGGGGACCATGAAGGTCACGGGCGTCGGCGAAGTCATCATGGAGATCTTCGAGGTCACGGGATTCTCCGACATCCTGACGATCGAATAATCCGGAACCAGGCCCGGCAGCAGCACGAACGGAGGAGGAGCGCCGCATGCAGAACCCCATTCAGCCTCAGGCAGAAGAAAAAGGCGGGACCCGTATCCGCCGCAGTCTGGCGTTCAATATCATCGGCGCGATCATCCTCCTCCTGCTCCTGTTCGGGCTCATCAGCGGGGTGATCGGCTTTGTGAGCTTCACCGCCGCCTTCAAGAAAGAATACGCAGAGACCACGTGGCACATGGCGGACACGGCGACGCTGCTCGTCAACGGCGATCACCTCGACGCCTATCTCGCCGGGGAAGAGGAAGAGGAATACCAGAAAACCAGGGAGTATCTCGATTCCTACTGCCGGCGGATCTACGTCTCCCTGATCTACGTCATCGAAGTCGACCGGAGCGATTACGGGAGATTCGTCTCCGTCTTCAATTCGGTCTATAACGACGTGGACGATACGGAATACAAGGAATGGGAGCTCGGCCATCCCCGCGACACCACCAATGACGAGTACAGGCGGAAATACCGGGCGATCTACGAGGAAGGCGCGCCGTACGAGACCGTCTACCGGATCAATACGACGGACGGTCAGCACCCGCACATCACCACCATGGTGCCCGTGAAGGATTCCGCGGGAGAGGTCGCCGCGATCCTGTGCATGCAGCGGCCCGTCCGCGAGCTCGAAGACGCGAGACGCCCCTATGTAGTCAAAATCGCGATCTCGACGCTCCTGCTCGCCCTCCTCTCCTCCGCAGCCGCGGCGGTCTATATCCGGCGGCAGTTCGTCGGGCCGATCCAGCAGATCTCCGCCGAAGCGACCCGGTTTGCCCGGGAGAACACGGTGCTCGAACCGCTCGGCGAGGTCAGCCGTCTGCACGAGATCTCGCGGCTCGCGGCCTCCATCGACACCATGGAGAGCGACATGGCAGAGTCCATTCGCAACCTGACCGCGATCACGGCGGAGAAGGAGCGCATCGTCACGGAGCTCTCCCTCGCGCAGAAGATCCAGGCGGCGATGATGCCCCACGTCTTTCCGGCGTTCCCGGATCGGCATGAATTCGACGTGTACGCCGCGATGGACCCGGCCAAGGAGGTCGGCGGCGATTTCTTCGATTTCTTCCTCGTGGACGACGACCACCTGTGCCTCGCGGTCGCGGACGTCTCCGGCAAGGGGATCCCCGCGGCGCTCTTCATGATGGCGTCGAAGATCATTCTGCAGAGCTGCGCGATGCTGGGGCAGTCCCCGGCGGAGATTTTGACGAAGACCAACGAAGCGATCTGCTCGAACAACCAGGAAGAGATGTTTATCACGGTCTGGCTCGGGATCCTCGAGATCTCGACGGGCAGGCTGCGGGCTGCGAACGCCGGGCATGAATACCCCGCGCTCAAAGCCTCCGCCGACGGCCGGTTTGCCCTCATCAAGGGGAAGCACGGCTTCGTCATCGGCGGCATGGAAGGGATCCGTTACCGGGAGGTCGATGTGCAGCTCGAACCCGGCGCGAAGCTCTTCCTCTACACCGACGGCGTCCCGGAAGCCACGGATGCCTCCGGCGCGATGTTCGGGACCGCCCGGATGACGGACGCCCTGAACGAGGCGGCGGACGGCTCGCCCGAGGAGATTCTGACGGCGGTGCGCCGCGCGGTCGACGGATTCGTGCGGGACGCGGAGCAGTTCGACGATCTGACGATGCTCTGCCTTGCCTATAACGGCGCCGGGGAACCTCCGGCCGCTGCGGAAATTCACCAAACAGAGAAAACAGAGAAAGAAGAGGATCCGGCATGACGTATGCACTTACGGGAAGGATCGATTCCCTGAACGCACCGGAAGTGGAGAAGAATCTTCTCGCTGCCATCGAAGGGGAGGGGGACCCCCATATCGTCCTCGACGCGGCGGATCTCGCCTACATATCCAGCGCTGGCCTGCGCGTCATCCTGCGCCTGAAAAAAGCCTATCCGGACACGTCCGTCGTGAACGTCAGCTCCGAGGTCTACGAGATCTTCGAGATGACGGGCTTCACCGAGATGATGCCGGTTGAGCGCGCGTACCGGAAGATCTCGGTCGACGGCTGCGAGATCATCGGCGAGGGCTACAAGGGGCGCGTCTACCGGATCGGACCGGACATGGTCGTGAAGGTGTGCAAATTCGACGATCCGAACGAACTCGAATCGATCCGGCACGAACGCGAGGTGGCGCGGCTTGCGCTGATCCTCGGCGTCCCGACCGCGATCTCCTACGACGTGGTCCGCGTCGGCGACCGCTACGGCTCGGTGTTCGAGCTGCTCGACGCGCGGTCCTTCGCGAAGATCCTCATCGAGGAGCCCGAACGCCTCGACTGGTGCGTCCGGGAGACGGTGGATCTCATCAAAAAGGTCCACGCCATCGAGGTGCCCGCAGGCAAGCTGCCGTCGATCAAGGAATCCGCCCTCCGGCACATCCGCCGCATCCGGGACATCCTTCCCGAAGGCCTCGGCGACAAGCTCATCCGCATGGCGGAGGATATCCCCGAGCGCGGGACCATGATCCACGGCGACTACCACACGAAGAACATCGTGCTCTCGAACGGCGAAGTGCTGCTCATCGACATGGACACCCTGTCCGTGGGCGATCCCCTCTTCGAGCTCGCGCAGATGTACAGCTCCTACGTCGGCTTCTCCGAGCGGGATCCCGAGGTCGTGCGGGCCTTCCAGGGATATTCCCCGGAAATCGCGCGGGCATTCTGGCACAAGAGCCTCGCGGCCTATCTCGGCACGGACGATCCCGAACGGCTCTGCGCAGTCGAAGAAAAGATCCGGTGCATCGCGTATGCCGATCTCATCGACTGGAACGTGCGCAAGACCTCGGCGGAGAGTGAAACCGACGTGGCGACCCGCGCGCTCTGGACCTCGCGCCTGACGGAGCTGCTCGGACATGTCGACGATCTCCGGGTCGACTGGGGTGACGGCAGGGAGGCGGACGCGACATGATCAACCCGGCGATGGATCCCTCCGGATTCGTCCTGCTCGCGGACTTCGTTCCGGGCGTCATACAGGAGATCCGGTATTACACCACCTACAATTTCATCGGCGACCGGATCGACGGCTACGAGGAGCCCTGTTCGCTCCTGACCGTCGAGGCGGCGCGCGCGCTCAAAGCCGTGGCCGGGGAGCTCCTCGTGCAGGGGTACCGGCTGAAGATCTTCGACGCGTACCGGCCTGCCTGCGCCGTGAAGCACTTCGTGCTCTGGGGCATCGAGGATCAGGACATCCGCATGAAGCCCTATTTCTACCCGTCCCTCGAGAAGCAGGCGCTGTTCTCCGAGGGGTATATCGCGAGCAAATCCAACCACAGCCGGGGCAGCGCGCTCGATTTGACGCTCCTCGACATGCGGACCGGAAAGGAGCTCGACATGGGCGGCCCGTTCGACTTTTTCAGCGAGCTCTCCCACCCCGATTTCCGCGGGATCACCGACGAGCAGTACGCGAACCGGATGATTTTACAGCGCGTCATGGTACGGAACGGGTTTGAGCCCTACGAATGCGAGTGGTGGCACTTCCGCCTGGCAAACGAGCCCTACCCGGACACGTATTTCGAGTTTCCCGTGTCGTCGGCATTCCTGAAACGCTGAACCGCGATTTCCTATTGATTCCGAAAAGGAGAGATTTCACTATGAAACGCACCATTCTTCTCGTGACTGCCGTGCTCCTCGCGCTGGTCATCGTCATCCCGGCGGCTGCGGTCGGGCCGATCGTGCCGAATCCGGACGCCGTTGCCACCCGGTCCGTCGTGATCGACGCCCTGTATCAGCGGGACGGCAGCCCGGAGATCCCCGACGCCGAACGCAATGATTTTGCGGATTCCGACATTCAGTGGTATGCCGACGCCGCCTCCTGGGGCAGGACGAACGGCATTGTCTTCGGCGACGGGGACGGCAATTTCCACGGAGAGCGGGACATCACCCGCGCCGAGCTCGCCGCCATGCTGTACCGCTACGCGGCGTACAAGGGATGCGACACCTCGACGGGCGACGGCACGGTCTATGATACGTTTGAGGACAGGGATGCGCTGCCCGCGTGGAGCGTCGATGCGTTCAAGTGGTCGGCGGACACCTGCATGTTCTGGGAAGAGGGCGGCATGTTCCTCCCGGACGAGACCCTCACCTGCTCCGAGCTGACGCACATCCTCGAAAACTTCACCCACGGCAGCGCGCTTCCCAGCTGGACGGCGGATGCCGCGGCGAAGAAAGCCCTGATCGATTTCGTCGTATCCGCCACCGATCCGAGCATGGAGACCTTCATCCCCGAAAAAGACCGGATCGCGGTGTTCGACCTCGACGGCACGCTCTTCTGCGAGACCGATCCGAACTACTTCGACTACACGCTTCTGAAATACCGCGTGCTCGAAGACCCGGACTACAAGGACAAGGCGTCCGACTTTGAAAAGGAAGTCGCGAACAAGATCAAGGAACAGAACGAGACCGGCGCGTCCTTCTCCGGGCTCGAGGTGGACCACGGCAAGGCCGTCGCGTCCGCGTTCGCCGGGATGACGGTCGACGAATTCAACGCATACATCCAGGAATTCAAGAAGCAGGACATGCCCTCCTATGACGGCATGAAGCGCGGAGAGGGCTTTTATCAGCCGATGGTTGAAGTCGTCGAATATCTCCGGCTGAACGGATTCACCGTCTACGTCGTCTCGGGCACGGACCGCCTGATCGTCCGCGGCATCCTGTACGACAACGTCCTCGACATCCCGAACCGGCAGATCATCGGCTCCGACGAGCTGCTGGTCTCCTCGAACCAGGGTGATACCGACGGGCTGAACTACGTCTTCACGGAAGGCGACAAGCTGGTCCTCGGCGGCGAATTCCTCATCAAGAATCTGAAGATGAACAAGGTCTCCGTCATCATGCAGGAGATCGGACAGCAGCCGGTGCTCTCCTTCGGCAACTCGACGGGCGACTCGAGCATGGCGGAATACGTCACGAGCGGCAACAAGTACCCGTCGCTGGCGTTCATGCTCTGCTGCGACGACACGGTGAGAGAGAACGGCTCCGAATCGAAGGCCGAGAAGATGTTCGGTCTCTGCGAAGAATTCGACTGGGTCCCGATCTCGATGAAGAACGACTGGACGACGATCTACGGAGACGGCGTGACCAAGAAATAAGGAGAACCTCTTTCCATGAAAAAAACCATTTTGATCCTCTTCCTGCTCACGGCGCTGGTCTTCTGCTCCGCCTGCTCCCTGTTCCGGCAGTCCGGTGACGGATCCGGCAAAGGCAATGACGCATCCGCGGACAGCGCTGCCGCAGACAAAACCCCTGCCGGTACGGCGGGTGACGCGGCGGGCTCCGATACCGCTGCCGACCTGACCGCCGCGATCGAGGGCTTCCGGACGATCGGCGACGTACGGGCCGTGGCGGACACGGAGAACTACCAGACCGCGACCTACGACGACCTCTATGTGTACGTCTTCCGCTATGACGGGACGGACTACCGCGTGACCGCGCCGATCCCGGCGGATACCCGGGCCGTCCTCGACACGCTCGACATCTTCGACCCGGATTACAACGAGAAGAACAACGCGGCGCTCGATCCCCTCGTCATCGAGACGCGCGAGAACGTGAGCGCCATGATCCCGACGAAGGCAGAGCTTGACCAGCTGATCGGCAAGACCGGCGCGGACCTGCTCGACGACGGCTGGTACAGCATGGGGTACAACGTCGACGAAATGACCTTCTTCCTCGCGCACGGCATGTTCCAGTACACCGTCGTCTTCAACGGCAAGCTCACGTACACGGATGACTTTGACGAATACGAGGCGATCCGCCCGCTGACGATCAAGTCCGTGACCTACGACTGCCTGGCCGACGCGACGAATCTGGACTGACCTCTTGCGTAAGGGATCCCGGAAATCCGAACGCAATTCCTCCATACAGAAAGGAAAGATGACATGAAAAAGCATTTTCTCTTGACCCTTCTGGCCGCCCTTCTGTGCGCGGCGATGATCCTGCCTGCCGCGGCCGCCGACGTGACGTTCAAGGACGTTCCCGAAGGCGCGTGGTATTACAGCGACGTGATGGCTGCCGTCAAGGAGGGCCTTGTCAACGGCCGGACGGCGGACACCTACTGCCCCGATGAAAACATGACCGCGGCGGAAGCCGTCAAGCTCGCCGCCTGCATGAACGAGATCCGGACCACCGGCCAGATCACGTTGACGAACGGCGATCCGTGGTACGCGCCGTACGTGGAATACGCCAAGGCCGCCGGGATCATCTCCGCGGACTATGCGTGGAACGAACCCATCACCCGCGCCGACTACATGACGATCTTCGCCCATGCGCTCCCGGACGGGAACTACGTGGAAGTCAACGCCATCCCGAACGGCGGTCTTCCGGACGTGGCGGGCGACGCTCCCCATGCCGCGGAGATCTATAAGCTCGCCCGCGCGGGGATCGTGCAGGGGGATGAAAACCACAACGTCAATCCCGGCGATGCGATCCGCCGCTGCGAAGTCGCCGCGATCCTCACCCGTATGATGCATCCCGAAAAGCGCGTCTCCTTCTGGAAGGGCGCTACGGACACCGGCGCCGGCGCACAGAGCTTTGTCGGCCTGTGGAACGATCTGACCAGCCAGCGCGCGAACATGACGATCATGTCCTCTGCGGAATACCCGTACTACGACGTCACGATCCACTGGGCCGACAGCGCAGGCTCCGCCGCCGAGTGGACGATGAAGGCCTCTTACGACGCGAATGCGGGCCGTCTGGTGTATGAGAACGGCAAGATGGCCTACATGACCTACGACGAGGGGGGCAAGGGCACGGCCGATGAAAAATGGGCTGACGGCACGGGATCCTTCTTCTGGTCCGCCGACGGCATCCTGATGTGGGAAGACAGCCGCGAAGAGCGCAGCACCGCTTTCCGCTTTGACCGCGCCCCCACGGCTGCCCCGACGGCGGAAGAGCTGACGACCGGCTTCTTCAAGGTCATCGGCGGCATCCAGACCGGCACGGCGGGCGCGTCCCTGAAGCAGGCGTCCGCGATCGCCGAGGCGATGGGCTTCGCGAGCCGGAATACGATCTGGGCGGCGGACAATGCCGCGCTGCGAAAGATCATCCTCGCCGCGTGGAATGCGCTGACGCCGGAAGAGCAGACCGCGTTCGACGACAACTTCATCGCCGTCCTGACCGCTGCCCGCAATGCGAAGGAAAACTGGGAAGAGAACAAAGGCGCGTATGAGGACGCGGGCGTGGCGGAGACCATGACCGGATTCCTATCTAACCGCGGCGCATGGCTCTCCTGGGAAGCCCTCACGTCGAACACCCTGACGATGGGCAACTCCGACGGCTCTGACACGCTGACGGGCGACACCTTCGTCGGCGAATGGGCGGCGGACCGCGCCAGCCTCACGATCACGCCCTCCGAGGACGGCTATCTCTGCAAGGTCCACTGGGCGAGCTCCGCGACGGAGTGCTCCGAATGGGAGTACTTCTGCTGGTTCGACGGGGAGACCCTCGCGAGCGTCGAGACCGGGACCCGCAAGGATCTGATCTACGGCTCCGACGGGCAGGTCCTCTCGTCCAAGATCGTCTTCTCGGACGGCGCGGCCGCCTTCCAGTTCAACGACGAAGGCAAGCTCACCTGGATCGACTTCAAGGTCTATCCCGACAACGACAACAACCTTCAGTTCGTGCGCGTCGTCGGCGATTCCCTGACAAACCCGTAAACCGGATAATCCCGCATCCCGCCGGAAGGAGAAGAGACGATGGCAATCGGTGAGAAGAACGGATGGAAGAGCACGGAATACCGCCTGAAGGGCGAATCGATCGAAGAGATCGCCGCCCGGATCGAGGGCTATCTGCGCGACATCCGCACGGAGCGGACGGACATTCTGCGCATCCGCTTTTCCCTCGAAGAGGCCCTTCTCCGCTGGCGGGATC
>JAFZPN010000068.1 GCA_017550315.1 Clostridia bacterium | reverse complement strand
CGCAAGACCGGAGACGTCGATCGAGATGTCAAAGCCTTCCGCTTCTTCGTGGATCGCTGCCTTGACATCGGGTCTGTCCTGAATGAATTCATCGGACTTCACCGCGTCGCCGCCGTCGATCGTGTAGGCATATGCGGTGATCGGGGTGGAGATGTGGGTCCAGCCGCGCACTTCGAGCTGGTCGATCGGGCCTTCGACCGGGTTGTCGGCCAGCCACACGTTCGCGCTGCCGTCGACCATCATCTCATTGTCCACGTAAATGGTGTCCCAGGACTTGGCGAGGAGCTCTGCACCGGCGGTTTCTGCCGGAGCGGAAGTGCCGCCGGCCGCACCGTCGACTTTGCGGACGAAGAAGTAGTCGAAGTACAGGGTCTTGAGCGTCGAGTCGTCGTGGCCGTCCGGCAGGCCGAGGGTCAGCTTGTGCGTGCCCTTGGTGAGCGGAATCGTCAGACCGGTGATGAACTGCTCGAGCTGCTTGTCTTCATTTTCATAGTCAAATTCGAGACGGACCCAGTCGGAATTGTCGACCTTGACGTTGGTTGCGCGCGGGACGGACTTTTCCCATGCCATCAGGCAGATGCCGATCTCATAGGTGCCGTCTTCCTTGACCTCGAAGTCGACGGAATAGTCGCCGAGACCGTCGTTCTTCAGATAGACGTAGTAGGAACCGTCGTTGCAGCGGGCATTGGTTTCGCCGGCGACCCAGGTGTCCTCGAATTCGATGTCTTCGGCGCCAGCATGCCAGTCGGGATCGTCGAAGGAGGCGGTGAAGTTCGTGTTGGTCCAGTTGCCGGCTGCCGCGGAAGCATCACTGCTGCCCGAAGCGCCGCTCGCGCTGCCGACGAGCTTGACCACCGCGCCGTCGGTATAGCTGCCGGCCCAGATGCCGCCGCCGAACTCGACGAGGTGGCTCAGGCCCATGCTGTAATCGGTGGTGGTGTGGACGTTCGCAGCGTAGTTCAGGATGAACTGGCTGCCTTCCGTGTAGGTGAGCATTTCGGTGCGGTCGAGGAAGGACCACGGAATCCCGAACTCATAGTAGATGTAATTCGTTTCCGCGTCTCTGCGGACACTGTAGGAATACGGGCATTCTTCAAACCAGAAGTTGTCCGCGCTCGAGTCCTTGATGTCGGCGGGGCTGCAGACCTTCCAGACCTGGATGTCCTCGTCCGCGAGCGCGATGCCGATCTCGAAGCGCTGGTCGTCGGTCCAGGAGCCGTCCGCCGTGCCGAGGAGCGCGACGTAGCCGGCCGGGCCGATGCCCATGTCGATCGCCTGTGTGTCGAAGATGGGTTCGTATTCGGGGGTCAGGACTTCGAGGAACATGTAGAACTTATCGTCGTCCCATGCGGTGTAGGCCGCGCCCTTGATATCCTTTTCGGCATCATAATCGGTGCGGAAACCGTCCATGCCGTAGAAGTCGGACAGCTTGGCGTAGGTGTCGTCGAGATAGCCGTCCACGTTCATGGCGGAAGGCGTCTTCGGGATCTCGAGGCTGCCGTCCGCGCCCTTCGCAACGGTCGCTCTTCCGCCCGTCGGAGCAGCAGCGGAACCGGAGCCGGCGGGAGCCGCCACGAGGGTGACCACGCCGCCCATGTCATAGATGTCGTTCATCAGGCCCTGGCCGTACTGAACCGTGTTGTAGCTCGAGTCGTTCATCCAGGTGATGATGTAGTTGAAGAACCACTGATGGCCTTCCTTGAAAACGACCTTTCCGGTGCGGTCGATCTGGTTCCACGGCATCTTCACTTCATAGTACGTGTACTGGCCGTCGTTCGTCACCTCGAAATCGAAGGGGCAGGTGTCGTAGATCGCGTAAGCGCCGGAGTTGTCGCGGTACTGTTCCACGACGGAGCCGGTGTACTTCCATTCCTTCGTGTCTTCGATGGAGCGGTTGAACGAGCACTGCATGACATAGAGGTCATCCTCCGGCAGGTCGTTCACGGGCAGCGTCGCGAGGAGGGAGAGGTACATGGAGGAGTAGTTCGATCCGGGCGGGTCCGCTTCGCCGTTCTGCGGGAAGTAGTCCTCCTCGGCGATCTTGAAGAACGCGTAGAAGTTGTCCGCGTCCCAGGTACCCCACGCCTCGCCCTTGGCATCGTGGCCGAAGTCGGCGTTGTCGTACCACTCATCCTCGTTGGGACTGTAGAAGTCGTGGATCTTTACGTAGCAGTCATCCAGCTTGGCGTCGATCACCGGCGGGGTGTTCGTCCCGGGAAGCTGGATGTCGTCGTATGCGTACGCGGCGACCGCGAGCAGGGCCGCCAGAAGCGCGCACAGGACGAGCAGGCTGATTCTTTTCATCGTTTCCTCCTGAGTCTTCGCATAAAGATGCGGATTTTCACCCTTCATTATACACAACCGGCTGGGATTTGTCAATAGTTTTTTCGACTGGCCGGCGCAGTTTTTTGTGCAGGGTGCCCCCCAGGGACAGGGGTTCCGGGGAAATCTGCTGCAAATCCGTGAATTCCGAATGCAGGCGCAATTTCCCTCATCCTCTTGCAAATCCCGCCGTCCTGCGGTATAATAGAGGCAATTACAGCGAAAGCGAGGCTATGGATATGCAGAGACTTCTGACCGGCGCTGCCTATCACGGCAACCGGATGCTTCATCACATGGAGGCGGATCTGCGCGATATGGCGGACCACCACATGAATCTCGTCGTACACATGCTCTCCCACAACGACTGGGACCGTCACTGCCGCGTGATGCGTGACGCGGTGCAGCTCTCCGAGGAGGCAGGGCTCGAGGTCTGGATGGACAACTGGGGACTCGGCGGACCTCCCGGGGACAAATCGCACTTTCTCGCCTATCACCCCGAGGCGCATCAGATTTACTCGAACGGCGATCCGGATCCCGTGCGGGTCTGCCTGCGCCAGCCGTCGTTCCGCCAGTTCGTCCGGGAATGGATCGACACGGTCGCCTACACCGGCGCGAAGACGATCTTCTGGGACGAACCGCATCTCCCCGTGAAGAACGGCGCGTATTCCTGCACCTGTCCCCTCTGCCGCAAGGCGTTTGAGGAGCGCTACGGCCGCCCGATGCCCGAGACGATGGACGCGGACGCCGAAGAATTCCGCATCGAGACCATCGCCGACTACTTCCGGGAGATCTGCGCCTATTCAGCTTCCAAAGGCCTTGAGAACGCCGTCTGCGTCATGCTCGGGGACAACATCGGGATCAACCTCTCGACCCTCGGCCGGATCGGGGACATCCCGGATCTAAACAACATCGGCAGCGATCCGTACTGGGGCTATTCCGGCGTCAATCCCTACGAATTCGTCTACCGCGGCGCGAGAAAAACCATCGAGGCGGCGGAACGGTTCGGCAAGGCGCACAACGTCTGGATCCAGACCTATGCGACGCCGCGCGGACAGGAGGAGGAAATCGTGCAGGCGACGGAAGCGGCCTACGACGCGGGCGCGCGCACGATCATCGCGTGGGGGTATTTCGGCTCGATCTCGAACGACTACGGCGCGAAGAACCCCTATCTCGTCCGGGCGAAGACGAACCAGGCCTTCGAGCGGATCTGGGGCTTCGAGCGGGACCGCATCCTCGCCGAAAACCGCGCACAATTCCGCGTCTGACGGCATTTCATCGTCCTTTCATGCGATTTTTATGGAAATTTCATCCCCGGACGCTTGCAACGCCGGGGATGATGTGTTATAATACACACGCATGAACCTTTTGAAGATAAAAGTATCGCGGCACGCAGAGACCGGGAGGAGTGGCACGCATGTGGAAAACGAAGAATCAGCGGTGGAAGAAGCTCGACAACGCGGCGAAAATCTTCCCCTCCATCGCGCACGCGGAGGATCCGGAGATCTTCCGCCTCTCCTGCGATCTCACGGAGGAGGTCGATCCGGACGCCCTCACCCGCGCCCTCGACGCCTCGCTCGAAGAGTTCCCGGCCTTCACCGACACCATCCGGCGCGGCGTGTTCTGGTACTATCTCGAGCGCACGGGGATCCGTCCCGTCGTCGAGGAGGAGCACACGCATCCGCTCTCCCCGCTCTACACGGACGACGGCGGCCCGCTCTTCCGCGTGACGTATTACCGGCGGCGGGTCAGCCTTGAACTCTTCCATGCGCTGACGGACGGCACGGGCGCGCTCGTGTTTTTCAAGAATCTCGTCGAAAACTATCTCGCCGAAACGTATCCCAGCACTTACGAGAAGAGCATGGTCGAAGCCCCGGACGTGACGGAGCGCGAACAGGAGGCCGACGGCTTCACGGAGAACTTCAAGCGCGGCGTCGGCAGCCCTTTGAACTTCGAGTTTCTCGGCGACCGCGGCAAGCAGAAGCGGGTGTATCACTTCGCTGAGCGCAAGACGCCCGACCTGCATCAGACCGTGACGGAGGGATGGGTCAGCGCGTCGAAGATCCACGCGGCGGCTAAGGCCGTGGACGTGACGGTGACGGAATATGTCTGCGCCGAGCTGATCCTCGCGATCCGGGAGACGATGGCCCCGGCGGACCGCAAAAAATCCGTGGCCGTGGCGATCCCGGTGAACCTGCGCCGGTATTTCGATTCCGAGACCATGCGCAATTTCTTCGGCATCATTCAGGTGACCTACGATTTTTCCGCGGACGGGGAACACGACGTTGCGCGCGTCGCCCGGTCCGTGAAGGCGTCCTTCGATGCGGAACTGACGCAGGAGAACATGGAGCAGAAAATCGCCTCGCAGGTGAAGATGGAGCGGCATCCCATCGTCCGCTTCTGCCCGCTGTTCTTAAAGGATTTCATCATGCGGACCCTGCAGAGCGTCTCGATGAAGCGGCGGACGATCGCCCTCTCGAACGTCGGCAGGATCGCGATGAACGAGCCGTTCGCGGGTGCCATCGAGCGCTTCGACGTGTTTAACTCGAGCTCGTCGCGGCAGCTCTGCCTTTGTTCGTTCGGGGACCGGATGACGCTGACCTTTGCGTCGGTCTTTGCGGAGCACGACGTCGAGCGGGCGTTTTTCCGGCGGCTCGCGAAAGTGGATCCGGACATCGTCGTCGCGGCGAACTATCTCGGAGAGTGAGGCAGACACATGGACGAGACCTTTACCCGGATCGCGATGGAGCAGTCCGCCCGGGACTTCGGATGCAGACCGGAGGACTTCGCGGCAGAAGACAACCGCTTCCTGATTTCGGAATGCACGGAAGGCGCGCGGGTGTACTGCCGGCAGCCGGTCCTCTTCGAGATGGCAACCTACGTGCGGAATGCCGTCGCCGCGGGCAGGGAAGATCTGATCGCCGCCGCGCGGGAGGTGCTCGGGGATCTTTCCAAGCCCCATGATCTCTTCCGTCCGGACAGCCTCGGCGCGCTCGACCGCCGTTTCCGCGAGCAGGGCATGACGATCGGATACGCGACCCATTTCTTTCTCCCCGATCCCGCGG
>JAFZPN010000067.1 GCA_017550315.1 Clostridia bacterium | reverse complement strand
TCCCGGCACGGCGGAGGAGGACGGCGCATATCCTGTCAGAGGAGGGGCGGGATCTCCCCCTCTCCGGAATGCGGCGGGCTGCCATTTCGCAGCCCGGAAAGGACCGATAAAATGGCAATCTTTCAGAATCAGGCAACCATTACGCTCGGAGGCGTCACCCGCGCCTCGAACATCACCGTCGGCGAGATCGTGGAGGCCGTCACCCTCGAGAAGGCCGCGACCCCCGCGACGTATACGCAGGGGAGCCGGATCACCTATGTCGTGAACATTCAGAACACCGGGGAGAGCGCGCTCACCGGGCTCACCGTCACCGATGACCTCGGCGCCTATACGACCGGCAGCGCACCGGAAAAGCAGATCACCGTAGTGCCGCTGACCTACGTCGACGGCTCCGTGCTGCTCTTCACGAACGGCGTCGAAGGGACCGCGCCGCAGGTGACGGCAGGGACGGATCTGACGTTCACGGGCATCGACGTCCCGGCCGGCGGGACCGTCACGCTCGTCTACCTCGCCGATACGAACGAATACGCGCCGCTCGGGGCGGGCGGAGAGATCGTGAATACGGCGACGGTCACGGGCACGGGCGTCACGGGAGAGGTCTCCGATACGGCGCTCATCACGGCACAGTCCGCGGCGGACCTCTCGATTATCAAGAGCGTCAGCCCGACCCTCGTCGCCGAGAACAGCCGCGTGATGTACACCTTTGAGGTGCAGAACACGGGCGCGGCGGTCGCTGCGGGGGACGGCGCCGTGATAAACGACACCTTCACGCCCATCCTCACGGATCTCGTCGTCACGCTCGACGGGGTGACCCTGACGGCGGATCAGTACACGTATGACGTGACCACCGGCGAATTTGCCACGGTGAGCGGCGTGCTCGCGATCCCGGGCGGGACGGCGACCCAAGATCCCGATACGGGCGTCTGGACCGTCGAACCCGGCACAGCGACCCTGACCGTCTCGGGGATCATCTGAATCCGGGCAAAACAAAACGAGGGACTGCTCCCACGGGCGGTCCCTCATCGTTTTTTATGCGGTTCAGAGGATCTGGCAGAGTTCGCGCAAGGTTTTCGCCAGCTCGTAGGCAAAGGCGCGGACTTCGCCGAGCAGCGGCTTCTGCCCGGCTTCGGTGAGGCGTCTCCACGCGAGGATCTTCGCGCTCGGCGGCGTCGCCATCGGGACGAGATCGCAGCACTCGAGGAGGTTCACCGCGACCTCGCACGCTTCGAGAAGCTGTCCGATGTCGGACGGACGGTAATCGAAGGCGTCGTCGGTGTATTCCGTCAGGGCCTTCTTGATCCCTTCGATCGCGCGGACGCCGGCCCCTTCGCGGTTCGGAACGGGCACGACGATCGTGCCAAGATCCCGGCAGCGGTAGCACCCCATCATCGCGGAGATCGTCGCGGGATCGCGCACGGTGCCGTCCGGATAGAAGACGCCGTGTTCGGAATCGCAGCGGTCGTGGATCATGAGTTCGAAGACCATCCAGCCCATGCCGTATTTCTCGCAGGTCTCGAGCGCCATGTCGTAGGGATTGCAGCGCGCGAGGCATCCGGTCTCGGTCTGGAGGACGGGCTGGCCGAATTTCTTTCCGATCTCCGCCGCGCGCGCGAAGTTCGCTTCGATGACGGCGCGGGTCGGGCTGTAATCGTGGAAGGTGACGACGTCGGTGAGCGCGTTGATCGAATCCTCTGCCTCCCACGCGGTCGTATAGCCGACGGTGACGGCGTTTGTGAGGTCATGCTCGCGGACACAGGCGATGAAGTGCCGGAGAAAGTCCCAGACGGTCTGGCGGCGGCGCGCTTTTTCCTCCGCGTCGGCGCATCCGTCGATCCACCAGCAACAGCAGGGCTCGTTCATCACGTCCCACATCAGAAGGCCGGGCTCCGCGCGCAGGGCCGTCACGATGTCGGCGACGTAGCGCTCCATGGCGGGCCAGCGGTCGCGCGGGATGGTCGCGGAATTCTCGCCGTTGCCGTTGAAGAGGATCGGCATGGTCTGATAGCCGCAGTCATAGGCGATCCGCACGGATTCGACGAGACGCCGGACATATTCCGCGCCCTGCCGCTCCCAGGTGTGGAAGTCGAGCCAGACGCGCAGGGCATTGAGATTCACCCGGCGTCCGTAGGAAAGCTCCCGGCGGAGTCTCTCCTCGTCGGTCGGGAAGGGATAGTAGTTCACACCGCGTACAAAGCGGTAATCGTTCATCGGTTTCATGCGGAGCCTCCTTACACTTCGAGTGCGTGATCGGACGCGAGCAGGACGGCGGTCACGTCGTCGGGAAGACTGCCCGTCGCCTCGATTTCGCCGTCCCCGGCAGAGAGGACGATCAGCCCCGCCGCGAGGAGCGCGTCCTTCTGTTCGTCCGAGAGACGCGGCGCGAAGTACGCGATCCGGCCCTCCTCGAACAGCGCGCGTTCCAGGGCTCTGCCCGTTTCCTCATCCGGGACGGATACGGTGAGCGGCTTCTGAGAGAGATATTTCGCGCGCTCTTCCGGGCTGACGGCGGCGGAGGATCCCTTCGTCCCGCCTTCGTCCGGGAGCACCTCGGTGATGATCCCGCCGCCTGAGATCTCGTAATTGTCGACGATCACGAAGCGCCCCGTCGCCGGGAGGCTCGCGCCGATGTCGAACGCGATCTCGCGCTCGCAGACGATCGTGCAGTCCGCGATGTCGTGCCGGTTCGCCTGCCCGGCGTCCGTCGTCTTTTCGAGCGAGGCGGCGTCGAGGACCGAGTGGATCTTCGCGATCCGGCAGACGGTCTTCGCGGTGCAGGACTTGATGAGGTATTCCTTCCCCGTCACGAGGGCGGATTTTCCGAGCCAGAACATGCTCGCGCGGAACGTGCGTCCCACGGCGGGCGGCTCTTCTCCGGCCTTGCAGGCGATCTCCCCGCGCCGGACGTAGATCTGCGTCTCCATCGTAAAGCCGCAGGACTTGCCTCGCGAGAATGCGACCGGCTTGCGTGAGGAATCCGCGTCCATAAACCACTCTTCGAGCGTCTTCACACGGGCGGATTTCCCGGACGGATAGAAGACGACCTCGTCTCCAGCCCGGAGCGTTCCGGATTCGCAGTACCCCGCGACGATGCGGCGGTCGTCCCCGCCTTCGGTGAATTTGTAGACGTCCTCGACCGGGATGCGCAGGGGCAGACTGTCTTCGTGTCCGCCGCCCTCGAAGCGGTCGAGCATCTCGAGCACGTCCGCGCCGTCATACCACGGGGTCTTTTCGGAATGCGAGGCGATGTTATCCCCCTCCATCGCGGAGACCGGGATGAACGCCGCCGGGGTGATCCCGATGGTGGATAAAAACGCCGTGTAATCCCGCACGATCCCGTCGTACACCGCGCGGTCGTAGCCGACGAGGTCGATCTTGTTGACGAGCACCGCGATCTGCGTGATGCCGAGCATTTCGAGCATGTAGCCGTGACGGCGGGAGTTCTCGCAGATCCCCTCCGCCGCGTCGATCACGAGCAGGGCGGCGTCCGCGCGGGAGGCCCCGGTGATCATATTTTTGAGGAATTCGATGTGCCCGGGCGCGTCGATGATGATGTATTTCCGTTTTTCCGTCTCGAAGAAGCAGCGCGCCGTGTCGATGGTGATCCCCTGCGCGCGCTCGTCCTTCAGGGCGTCGAGGAGGAAGGCGTATTCAAACGGCTTTCCCGTGCGGCGGCAGAGTTCGCGGATGCCCTCGATCTTGCCGTCGGGGAGGGTGTGCGTGTCGGCGAGAAGGCGCCCGATGACGGTGCTCTTGCCGTGGTCCACGTGGCCCGCGACGACGATGTTCATGTGCAGTTTATCGTCTGCCATCACATATACCCCCCTCGTCTCAGCTCTTCCAGCCCGCCGCCGTCCTCCTTGTCCTGTTCGCGGCCGCTTCTCTCGGCGACGCGCGCAAACTTCCCGGAGCGGAGCTCTTCGATGATCTCGTCGAGCGTGGAGGCGTCGGAATCTACGGGCTTGGTGCAGGGCCAGCAGCCGAGCGAGCGGTAGCGCTTGCCGTCGCCGTGATTGAAGTACAGGGAGACGACCGGAACGCCCTCGCGCCGGATGTATTCCCAGATGTCCACCTCGGTCCAGTCGAGGAGGGGATGGATGCGCACGTGCGTGCCGGGGGCGAAATCGGTCTTATACTGCCCCCAGAACTCCGGCGGCTGATCGTCCGCGTCCCAGTCGCCCGCGCGGTCGCGGGGGCTGAAGGTCCGCTCTTTCGACCGGCTGCCCTCTTCGTCCGCCCGCACGCCGACGATGACGCCCGTGAAGGGTTCGCGGTTCGGGTCGACTTCATAGAGCCCGGTCTTATGGTTGAGGCGGTAGCGCGGCCAGTCCCCGGCGAGGGTGTGCGTCAGGGCCTCGGTTTTGAGGCGGCGGCAGCATTCGATCCGGGTGGCGCGTCCGTCCGGGAAGGTCTCGCGCTTGTCGAGGGCCTCCCGGTTTTCGCCGTAGATCATGTCGAGGTTCCATTCCATCGCGAGACGGTCGCGGTATTCGATCATCTCGGGGATCTTGTAATGCGTGTCCACGTGCACGAGCGGAAAGGGAACATGTCCGTAAAAGGCCTTCCGCGCGAGGCAGAGGAGGACCGTCGAGTCCTTCCCGATGGACCAGAGCATGCAGAGATTCTTGAACGCGGAGTACGATTCGCGGAGGATGTGGATGCTCCGCGACTCCAGCATATCGAGGTGGCTGTACTGCATATAGTGTTTCAAGTCCTTCTGTGAGTGATTGTTAATTTGAGACGGCGGGCTCAGATCAGGCCGTCGGGCATGGTCAGGGCCGATTCCGGGTGATTCAGGATGAGGAAGCCATCGCGGTTGACGGGGTCCTCGCGGTTGGCGCGCACGGGACGTCCGTGGAGATCGGTGAAGACCGCGCCTGCCTCTTCGCAGAGGATCTGCATGGCGGCGGTGTCCCACTCCTTCATGAACGCGCCGAAGCGGTAGTGGACGTCCGCGCGTCCCTCGGCGATGAGGCATCCCTTGAGGCAGGAGCCCGCCGTCACGGTCGAGAGGATGCGGTCTTCGTTCGCCGCGAGGAGTGCGCTTGTCTCGGCATCCCCGTGCGAGCGGCTGGCGGCGACGATCAGCTTGTCCCGGCGGTCCGAAACGGCGAGGCGTTCCCCCGTGCCGATCCGGAAGTCCTCCGTCAGCGCGTCGAAGGAGAGCCGGTAGGCCCCGTGCCCGTATGCCGCATAGTAGAGAAGACGCTGCGCAGGCACGGCGATGACGCCCGCCCGGACCCGGTGCTCGGACGCGAAGCCGATCGAGACGCAGAACTCCCCATTGTGGGAGAGGAATTCCTTCGTCCCGTCGAGGGGATCGATGATGAAGACCCCGGCGTTGTTCGAGAGCCGCTCGGCGGAATCGGTCTCCTCCTCGGAGAGGATCGAGAACTCCGGAAACTCGCGCCGGAAAACGGCCGTGAGCAGTTCGTTCGACGCGGTGTCGGCGGAAGTGAGCGGGGAGGCGTCTTCCTTGTAGGCGACGGAATAGGTGCCGTCGTAAAACTCCATGATCTTCGACGAGGCTGCGACGGATGCGTCAAGCATGGTGCGCACAAGGCGTTCGAGATCCCAGTCGGTCTCTTTGGCAGAGCGGACGAGGGCGGCGGCGCATTCTTCGGCGGGTGAGGAAGCCGGGAAGGTGAAGGCGGGATTCCGCGGCGGCTCATACGGCGCCGAGACCCCGGTGAAGTCCCGGATCTCTCCGGCATAGGCCTTTTTGTAAAGCCCCTTCGGATCCCGCGCGGCGCACTCTTCGACCGTGGCTGCCATCCAGACCTCATAGAACCGGATTTCGGGGGAGAGGATCGCGCGGGCCTGCTCCCGGTCCGCCTCGGTCGGCGAGATCGTACAGACAAAGACGGTCATTCCGGACCGCGCGGCGATCTTGGCAAGCTCCGCGATCCGGCGCAGGTTTTCGTGCCGGTCTTCCGGGGAAAAGCCGAGTCCGCGGCAGAGTCCGGTGCGCACGGTGTCGCCGTCGATCATCAGAGCGGCGTGACCCTCTTCGATCAGGGTCTTTTCCGCCAGCGCGGCGACGGTGGATTTCCCCGAGCCGGAGAGCCCGGTCATCCAGTAGACCGCGGGACGCGATCCCGTGATCTTCATGCGTTCCGGTACGGCTGCCCGGGAGGCGAAGGGGGTGAGATTCTGTTCGGTCATGTCTTCTCCTGCGGCGCGTGCCCATGATTCCATAATAATTCATTCTATATTATAAACCTTTTTCGCGCGGTGTGTCAATGCATTCGGCAAAAAATCCAGGTCATCGCGGAAACGGTCAAAAATGGACGAAACGGAGGCGATTCGGGTGAAATCTGGATACAGCAGAGGCGCGAGGTCCCGCCGCTCTGCCCGCTCTGCATACAGCGCACGCTCTCTGGGGGAGGAGATCCTCTTCGCCGTGGGGATCCTCGCGCTCGGCGTGACGCTCATGGGACCGGTGGCGAGAGGCGTAGCCAAAGAGGAGAAGTTCATCCGCCGGGAAGCCGTCGCGGTCATGCAGGTCTCCTCCGATGCGATCTCGGACACGGGTGCGCGGGAGATCCTCGCGGAGCCGGACCGGTATGCCGCGCTCGCGGAGGACTGGTCGGTGTTCGACGAGATCGGGACCTTCTTCGCGCGCCTGATCCGCGGGGAATGAGGGGACTATCTGCGTTTGCGGCGGCGGTCCTCCTGCACGAGGCGGGACACATCGCGGCGGCGCGGCTTCTCGGCATCCCGTGCCGGCGGGGATCCGGCGTGATCGGGGGGCTGCGGCTGGCCTTCGATTTCTCGCGGGCCGGGTACTGGCAGGAAGCGGCGGTTCATCTGGCAGGTCCGGCGGCGGGGATCCTCGGCGCATTCCTCGCAGCACGGATCCCCGGGGGAGAGGACTTCGGCGGCGTCTCGCTCCTCCTCGCGGCCGTCAACCTGCTCCCCTGCGAAGGGCTCGACGGAGGCGGGATCCTCCGGTGCCTTTTGCATCTCACGCCCCTCGGTTTCCGCGCGGAATCCGCCGCCCGCACCGTTTCGCTCCTCGTCTGCGCCGCCTTCTGGCTTTTTGCCGCCCGGGAAGCGCTTCGCGGCGGAAATCTCAGCGTGCTCCTCTTCGCCGCGGCGCTCATGATCTTGCGGTAACAAAGAAAAGAGACTGTCGCAAAAACAAAGCTGATTCTGGTTGACTTTCCTGCCACGCTACAGCTTGTCATTGCGAGGAGCGATCCCTAAGGATCGCGACGTGGCAATCTCTCCGGTATTGAGGAGCACAGCAGAAACTGGGGACCAATAACGGACAAGCTATACCCATCATTGTCACCAATGCTTTGAAGCCATTTTCAGTTTTGGAGAGATTGCCACGTCAGGCGTCTCAGGACGCCTTCCTCGCAATGACAATGTGAAGTTTAGTACATACAACATCCGGAACCCGGTTTCAAAGCACTTGGTTTTCATGACAGGAGAGCTCTGAAAGACAAAAAGGCTGTCACATTCCCCTTTGTCGGGTTAATGCGACAGCCCCTTTTCCAATGTGTGAATCTATTCCGGCCGTCCGGGCATCGGTCTCTCTCCCGGTTTCCCTGCGGGCAGTCCGGCGGGGATCCCCTCGGGCCTTCCCTCCGGTCTGCGGTCGGGACGCCCTTCCTTCCGTTCGTCGAGGAACTTTGCGATGTTCTCGTCGTCGGCCATGAATTCCTCCGCGGAGACGCCGTCGATCGGGGTGATGTAGCGCTTGGCCTGCGTCGTGAAGAGCTCGTAGTAGACGCCGCGCTTTTTCATCAGCTCCGCGTGGTTGCCCTCTTCGATCACCGCACCCTGTTCGAGAACGATGATCTTGTTCGCGACCGTGGCGGAGGACAGGCGGTGCGACACGAAGATGCAGGTCTTGTCCTTGCGCAGACGGTCAAACTGGTTGTAGATGTCCTGCTCGGCGATGGCATCGAGGGAAGCCGTCGGCTCGTCGAGAATGATGACGTCGGAATCCGAGTAGAACGCGCGCGCGATGGACAGCTTCTGCCACTGGCCGATCGAGAGCTCGATGCCGTTTTCCTCGAAGTAGCGCATCAGCGGGGTCTCGTACTTGTCCGGGAGGTTCTCGATGAACTGGCTTGCGGTCGACTGCTCCGCCGCCTCGATGATCTCCGGATCCCCGGCCTCGCGGTCGAGCTGGCCGAAGCGGATGTTCTCCTTCACCGACACGGCGTATTTGCCGAAGTCCTGGAAGATGATGCCGAACATGGCGTAAAGGTCGTCGGTGTCGTATTCCTTGATGTTGTACCCGTCGAGGAGGATCTCGCCCTCCGTCGGGTCGTAGAGGCGCGTCAGGAGCTTGATGAGCGTCGTCTTGCCCGCGCCGTTGAGGCCGACGAGCACGCAGGTGTCGCCCGGTTCGAGCTTGAGATTGACGTTGTTGATGACGCGGCGCTCCGTGCCGGGATAGGCGAAGGACACGTTCCTGAACTCGATCGTGTGTCCCGTGCCGTGCGCGACCTTGCGCGGTTCGGGCAGGGAGGCGACGACGGTGCGCTTCTCATTCATGAACCGGATGAGGTTGTCGATGAAGAGGGTGCCCTCGTAGATCTGCGCGGTGGTGTTGATGATCGTGCCGATGCCGCCCGCAATGGAGCCGAGCGCGCCGGTATAGAGCGAATAGTCGCCGACCGCGTAACGGCCCTCCGCGACGCCCTTCGCGATATAGAGGAACAAGAGACAGTTGATCGTTGTCGTCAGGAGGTTGATGCCGATGTTCCAGCAGCCCTCGCCCACGAAGAGCTTTTTTAAACCGCTGAAATAACGCAGGAAGGTCTCCTGATACCGCCCGATGAAGGTGTCGGAGAGGTTGAAGAGGCGGATCTCCTTGACCATGTCCTTGTTGGTCATGAGCTCGGAGTAATAGTTCATCTGGCGGCGGTCCTTCGAGTGCCAGCGCACGTACCAGAAGTTCTTCTTCCGGTAGGCGAAGCTGATGATGGCCGTCGGGACGCTCATGAGCGCGATGACGATCGGCGCCCACGGTGAGATCGCGGCGAGGATCACGATGAAGGAGACCATACTGATGACGGTCGAGATGATCGTGAAGTTGTTGTTCAGGATGTTGATCGGACGGGAACCCGCCTCGCGCTTGGCGTTCTCGAACCGCTCGTAAAACTCCGGATCGTCGAAGGAGGCGAGGTCGACCTCGCGCGCCTTGCGCATGATCTTGAGATTGACGTGGTTCACGACGAGCTCGCCGGAGATATTGTTGAGAATGCTCGAGATGCGGCTGACAAGCCCGGTGAGGAAGTTGAAGCCGAAGCGGATGATGAGCAGCTTGATCACGGCGTCGAACATCATGTCCACGCCCGTGGTCACCGAGGTGAAAGCCGCGGCGAGCACGTTGAGGAGCGCCGCGCCGATGTACGCGCTGATGACGGGCGTGACGCCGTTCCAGATCGCCATGAATACCATGAAGAAGAGGATCCACGGCTTCGTATCCCAGACGATGCGGAAGATATAGAATAAGCGATAGAAGAACTTCGACACGATGCGCCAGAGATACCCCGGCACCTCGCGCAAAGACTGCGGTTTCGGCTCCTTGAGCTTGTCGATCATTTTTTCACGCTGGCCGCGCCAGCC
>JAFZPN010000066.1 GCA_017550315.1 Clostridia bacterium | reverse complement strand
TCAAAAACACGGCGTTCACGAAGCAGACCAAGTCTGTAGAGAACAACGCCGCTCTCGGCCACAGCTGGGACGCGGGTAAGGTGACGAAGGAGCCCACGGCCACGGCGACGGGCGTCAAGACCTATACGTGCAAGAGGTGCGGCACGACCAAGACCGAAACGATCCCGAAGCTGACCGCCACCGTGCTCATCGGCGACGTGAACCAGGACGGCTCCGTCGACGCCACCGACCGCATGATCCTCTCGCGTTATCTTGCGAAGTGGGACGGTTATGCGGCGAAGATCAAATCCATGGACGCCGCGGACATCGACCGCAACGGGTTGGTCGAAGCCAAGGACCGTATGATCCTCGCCCGGTACCTCGCCAAGTGGACGGGGTACGAGTCGTATTTTAAATGAGAAACCCTTGAACGAAACAACGGAAAAAGAGCTGCCGCCGCGGCTCTTTTTTTCTGCCGGTTTGAAATTACAAAAAATAAACAATTCTGCCGACAGATCCCGGCGCGCGCGGACGATCGGTCCGGGAAATTCCTCGCTTTCCTCGCACGATCCGGTTTTGCAATGCAGAGATTGCCGATCCCGGGAAAATTGTTCAAAATGGTGAAAACGCGATGAACAAATATTTCACTTATGTTTCATGTGCATAAAACCGCTTGACTTCGGCGCCGCGTCATGGTATCCTATTGTCGCGCCGGTGAACAGGACCGGCGGCAGAACAACGGAAACGACAATCCACCACAGGAGGCAATCCATGACAAAAAAACAACTTTTCGCAGCCGTGCTCGCATCCCTGACCATCGCGTCCGGCGCGACCGCGGGTTCGGCGAAAACCTATGACGACGTCGCCCAGGGCAGCCGCGCATCGACCGAGATCTCCATCTTATCGGATATCGGCGTCATCCGCGGCACGTCGGAGAACGAATTCTCCCCCGAAGCGCCCGTGACGCGCGAACAGATGGCGACGCTCCTCTTCCGCCTGATGCTCGGGCGCGACGACGCGGGACGCGGAAACACCACCCCGTTCCTCGACCTGTACGATCCTTATTACAACGGCGCGATCTCGTGGGCCAATGCGGCGGGATACATCCGCGGCACGTCCGCGACGAGCTTCCATCCGAAGGGAGGCATCACCAAGCAGGACGCCATGACGATGCTCGTCCGTGCGCTCGGACAGGAGAGCGCCGGCATGAACGCGGGCTACCCGTGGTCCTACATCAACCAGGCCGTGCGCCTCGGGCTCGACCGGAACCTCGAGGACGTCGGCTATGCGGATACCCTCACGAGGGGCGAGACCGCGATGATCCTCTACAACGCCCTCACGGCGGAGCTCCTCATCCCGAAGACGGCCGCCAACGGCATGAGATATGAGGAAGCGACCTCCATCATCGAAGAGGTCTTCGGCTATGAGATGACCGACGCGGTCCTCTCGGCCACCAACCGCTACGCCCTGGACGGCGCGCCCGTCGTGAAGAACGGCTTCGTGACCTTCGTGACGGCGGACGGCAGAGCCATGACCGTCGACGGCCGTCAGATCGCGGGCGACGAACACCTCGGCGAGACCTTCCGCCTCATCGTGAAGACGGAGGGCGGCGTGCGCACGGTCCTTTCCGCGGTCCCGATGAGCGAGCGCGAGGACTTTGAAGCCGCTGCGATCGACAAGAAGACCGTGAAGATCGGTGACGTCCGCTACACCCTCGTCGGGGAATACTCCGACGCCCTCGCGACGAACGACAACGAGCTCAAGCTCTTTGCCTACGGCAGCGGCGCCGAGCTTGAGCAGATCGAATCGGCCGACGAGCTGAAGCCCCTCCTCGGCTTCTGCCGCATCTCCCTCTTCCGGGCGGACGGCGAAGAAACGGCGAAGATCGGCATTCTCACCCCGTTCCGGGTCGGCAGACTGGACATCGACGCGGACGGGCACGTGAACCTCGCGGACGGACGGAACGACGTCTCCGTGAAGAACGAGCCCGAGGCCGTGAACGGCGAATACGTCCTCTACTACTACAACAAGAACACCTCTTCGCTTGTCATTGCGGATACGCTCGACATCGTCTCCGGCACCGTGAAGCGTCTGACGAACGGCACGGCGAAGATCGACGACGCGATCTATGACCTCGGCAACGAGACCGCGGGCATCCCGGCGGACGGCATCCGCGCAAAGCTGACCCTCGGCAAGAACGCCACGGTCGCCGTGTACGACGGACAGATCGCCGCGGTGATCGAGGGCAGCGTGGCCGCGTCCGCCTCGCAGTACCTGACGGCGCTCTCCGACGCGTACCGCATCTATGAAGACGGCGCATTCCGCTACGTCATGACCGCCTTCCTCGACGGCCGTGAGCAGAACATTTACGTGAGCGACGGCACGGCCCAAAAGGGCGAGGTCTACCGCTATATCGCGACCGACGACGCTTACCGTTTGATCGCGGCGGAAGCGAAGGACGGCGTGCTCCTCGCCGGCGCGAAGGAATTCGTGCAGAACCGGGGCGGCGCGGACGAGATCGCTCTCCTCATCGGATCGGCGAAGAACTCCTCCGTCAAAGCGGACGGCAGGAACACCTTTGTCCTCGACGCGGGCGACGCGGATGTGCTCGCGACCTCGGCGGGGCTTGACAAGGTGACCTTCATCGTCGACGAAAACTCCGAGATCGTCGTCTGCCAGAGAGGCGGATGGAGCCGGAAGCGCGGCGCGAACCTCGGCGACATGGCGATCGCGGACGGTGCGAAGATCATTGCAATCTTCCGCAACGAAGTCGGCAGCGTCGAAACGCTCGCCTACCTCTGCGTGTCCGACGGCTCGGTCGGCGCCTACGATCCCGACGCGGCATCCGTGCGCATCCTCGATGTGAACGGGCAGGTCTTTGAGAACGGCAGAAGCTGGACCGAATACACGGCGTACAACTTCGCGAAGGGCGAGATCGAGACCGTCCTCTCCGCAGAGGCCGATCTTGAAAAGGGCCGCGACTACCGCCTCGACGCGGAAGGGAACGTCACAGGCAGCGAACAGGCGATGTGCGCCGAAGGGCTCGTCACCGGCTATACCTCCGGCACGGTCTCCGTCGACGGCACGGCCTACGCCATCGCGAAGGACATGCGGGCGATCCGGATCACGAAGGACAACAAGCTCGAAGAAGTCCGGTACGCGGATCTCTATCTGAAGCATGTCGAATTCATCGCGGCGGGCGGCGAGGTGAAGCTCCTCATCGAAGGCGCGGATCCCGCGTTCACGGCGGTCCTGAAGGACGGCGTCATCGAAGTGACTCCGGACTTTGATCTCGGCGATCTCGGCGGCGCGGACATCGTCGTCAGAG
>JAFZPN010000004.1 GCA_017550315.1 Clostridia bacterium | reverse complement strand
CGTGAGGGGCGACGGACATCGTCTTTATCAAACAGATGCCCGTCGTCATTTCAATTCCCGCCCCTGCGTGAGGGGCGACGGGCGACAGAGAGCCGCGGAGCACATGCAAGGAAAATTTCAATTCCCGCCCCTGCGTGAGGGGCGACGGATGATTTTCGGGATATTTCCCGCAATGATGTTATTTCAATTCCCGCCCCTGCGTGAGGGGCGACCCTCACACGTTATAGGCGAGCGCATGCAGGTAGGCGAATTTCAATTCCCGCCCCTGCGTGAGGGGCGACGGCAAAATCTCCGAATTGAACGGACTTATTTGCCGTAAAACTGTCTGTTTTGACAGCAAATATCTTTACACTGTTTCAACAAACAGAATGCAAAGTCAATATACTACTCTCAAACCGCATTTCTGTTGCGCCGACCTAAGGGTCTTTTTTGATCGGGAAATATCGGCGCATTCAGAGAATCAGTGCCTTTCCGGTCTGAATGAGAGGTATTTTTCCCATAGTCTCCACTTTCTGTTCCCACGTATTCCCCATCCGGTAAAACCGGACGGAATCATTCTCGAGATCAATCACCTTTTCGAGAGAATCCTTGAGAACGACAAGCTGACTCGCATCGAGCATGATTTCAAAAACTGAATTCTGCACACGGATTCCGTACTTTTCACAGATCCGCGCAACTTTACGAAGCCGTTTTTCTCCTCCTGCGCTTGCTGTGTTTACGTCATAAGTCACCACCATCATCATTGGAATCACCTCCAGACAAACGGCGGGTATCGGTCCAGATCTCCCCGGAGCAATCTCGCAAACAACATGGCCTGCGTATACGGTATCATTCCGATCGGTATCTTTTCATCGAGAAACGGATGCCGCAGTTCTTCCTTTTTTCTGTCCCTCCATGCTCCGAGGACCGTTCGCCTGCCTCTGTCGTTCAGATAAACAGCAGTTGCTTCGTTTTCAAAATCCTTTTCCGAAAGCTGTCCCCTATTGAACAATGTTAAGACAAGGCGGTCACATAACGGAGCGCGGAGTTCTTCCATCAGATCCAGCGCGAACGAAGCTCTTCCGGGCCGAAGTGTATGCAGATATCCCGCCGCCGGATCCAGCCCTACTGTTTCGAGAGCGGACACCTCGTCATGCGCAAGCTGCGTATAGAGGAAGGAAAGGACGGCGTTAACCTCGTTGCGAGGCGGTCTTCTGCTCCGTTCGACGAAACGAAATCCACCCGGACTGTTCAGCATACAGTCAAACGCGCCGAAATAGACGGATCCTGCCGCGCCTTCCAAACCGCGAAGCGCTTCCGTATCAGAACATTCCGCCATTTTTGCTGCGATTTCCGCCAAGTGTTCTTCGGCGGATCTCAGCTTTGTTTCCATCTCCGGCTCGTCCGATCCGCGGGAATGACGCGATAGCACATAGCGGCAGTTCCGCAGCTTGCACAGCAGCAGATCCCGGATAAAGCGAACCCGGAAAGCCTCATCCTCCGTTGACAATATCTGCTTTCTGCGCAGCAGGATATTCCCGCTCACCGGCCCGCACAGTCTACCGCTGAAATATCCCCACTGGTCGAGGAAGGAAACCGTAATATCGTGCTTGCCGCAGAATCCGAGCAGCGCAGTCGACATGGTATTTTTGCCGAAGAAGACGATGGAACTTACCTGTACGGCAGGAACAGAAGCCTTTTCTTCCCCACCCAATACCACGACGATGTTATCGTTCCGCAGATACAAATAGCTTTCGGGAGTCAGAATATACAATGTTTCAAGCATCCTTTTCACAGCACACCGGTCGCCTCCTTCCTCATCCTTTCACAGTACTTCTCCGCGGACGTCGGGGCGTCCGGCATACAGATTTCTTTTATGGAACAGCGCTCACACTTCGGTCCCGGTTCACTTGGAGGAATAAGGAAGTCCTGCTGAATCCGTCTGACTTGCTTCACGGTTTCCAAAACCTTTCGGCGCAGATCGTCGTCCAGCTTCACATTCAGGCGCCTGTGAGAGGAAATGTAGAAGATCGCCCCTTCCGAGATACTTGTTCCGTACATCTCCTCCAGACACATCGCCTGTGCACACAATTGGATTTCGTACTCTTCCTCATCCCTGACGCGGCCGTGCTTGAACTCTACGGGATACAGCCGGACGGGAAAATCCGCAGCCGGGATACGGCATCCTGCTTCATCCCGAACCGCTTCTATACAGTCGCATTTTCCGCTGATACCCAGTTCATCCGAAAAAACTGAATATTCATAGAGTTTCAACTCGTCGCCGCGCTTCTCGATCCGTTCGTCATGAACCCGGTCGTGTTCGCGCCGCCCTTTGGCGGTATCTGCGCTCTCCGCCCAAAGCTGCTCGTTCGTAAGAAGAGCAGCCCGGCGGAGGCAGTATCCCGCGTGGGACAACCGGGAAATCGGTATGGAGTCCCATTCATCCACGGCGGAACCACTCCTCATCTTCGGGCAGATCGCCCCATGTGATCGGACCGAACGGATCGGACTTGAATCCGATCTCCACGCCCGCGGGCACCTTGTCGATGGCAACAATGGCTTCATAATCCGCGATGCTGCGAGGGATCTGAACGCCTTCCTTCTTTGTCACCTTCACAAGATCAAAAAGTTTGTGGGCAGGTGCGCAGCCGAGTCTTGCCTGACGAAGACGCTGTGCCTCGTCGGTGTCCGTTCCGACATGCTTGAAGAGGATCAACGGAGAAACCACCGCCATTTCCCCCTTGCTCGCGGATCGGTCATGCTCGTACATGTTGAGGATCGCTTCAAACAGCGCGTTCAGGTCCTTTTCGTCGAAGCCGGTTTCCTGTGCCAGGTTTGCGCTGATGAACCCTCTCACTTCAAACAGACCGAACGGCACGATCTGTTTCCGGCCCATCGTCCTCAGGGAATCCTCGGATTGCTTTTCTTCCCATGCCTCGTAGTCTTCCACGGTGCCGTTGTCGATGTTGTTCGCAACCGCCATTCTGGTGATGGAAATATCGAGCGGGAGAACGGGATCGAGGCTCTTGCCGAATGTGATCTGTACGGGACCGCGGACCTGTCCGGCGTTGGGACCGGTAGACATGACCGCGCCGAAGGTCCGTACGTCATAATACAGTTCACAGGCTTTTTTTCTGCCGGCATACACCGCGTTCTTTTCCTTGGCGCAGTCTCCGAAGCCCGCTTCACGCTTCGCTTTTGCGATATGGCGATTGATATTGGTGGATTGCTGGATGATGATTCCCATGCCGTCCTCGCCCTGATAGGCGGTTTCGATGTAGTTGCGGATGCGGCGCTTGGTCGCAACGTCGGTGATATAGCCTTGCATGGTCTGCGGATCGATGCGCGGCATGTTACCCATGTCGGGGTCGCCGTTGTAATTTCCGTCCGTGCACGCTACGTAGTACAAAAATTCGTATCGGTTGTTGATCGCCATCTTATTCAGCCTCCTCTTTATTCTGATTGCCGTTTTTGTTTTTCTGTTTCCATTCCGCTATGCGTTCCGCTTTTTCCCGGTTCAGCAGCGCTGCCATCTGATAATAACCGAGCGTGAAATATGACTGCTGTTCCAGATTCAGTACGGTCGGTACGGTATCGCCTATCCGTTTCCATACGTCTGCAAGTTTTTCTTTCAGCATCTCCGCAGCATACCGGCTTTCAATCTTGTCGAGATGGTAATTGGACAGTTTGGATAACTGTCCGAGTACAAGGGCCGGCGTCTGCATTGCCGACGCAAAGTATCGCTGGATCACGCCCGCTCCGACGTCCGGCATCGCGGTACTCTGTATTGCGGCGCAGATTGCCATGACTGCGCCGCAGTGGTACGCGGCATTCGGGTGATTTTCGTTGTATTCGCTCATAAGTTGATCTTCCTCCTCGTTTTTCATATGGCGCGTCAGCCAGACTTTGAGCCACTGACAGGCAATACCGTCCGGAATTCTCGCGCCGCGGCTTTTCCCGTCCGATGTTTCGTCGGATTCAAGCATTTTCGATCTGATGTATGCAAGCGTGCGTGCCGCGATGCTGTCTGGCAGAGGAACCCCCGTCATGATGGATTCGATGACAGAAGGCGCGACACCTGCCAATTCCTTCTCCATTCTGCGGAACGGCTCTTTGTCCGTCTTTTGATACTTCATCAAACGCATCAAACGTGCGGTCAGCTTCACCGATTTCCGCAGACCGATCCCGCCGGAATTCGTCAGTTCCAGTTCGCGATACCAACGGCTGATGTTGTCCCGCAAATCTCTATAGTTCCCTCGTTCATACCGCCGCACCATGATACGCCCGCCGACCCCGCTCAGAAGCAGGATATAATACTGAACGCTGTCGATATTCTCGATAACCTCACCACTTCGTACGCTGACAGGCACAGTATCCGCCCTCTGTCGTTCCGCGATTTCGTTTACCGGAAGGACGATTTCCTCCGCATCTTCATCCTCGTCTTCGTCGTCATAGTCCATCGGAACAAAAGCTGTTTTGATCGGGTCGGCTTCCTCGGGCAGGTCACAGTCATACCAATGAACGAATTTCATACCGGCGAGGATCGGCGCGTCTTTCAAAAGCTTGTCCAGTGCGGCCTTGACTGCGGTATAGGCCTCTTCGGACACGGGAGCGTTCGCAGCCTGCTTCAATCCGTAAGATGTAAAAGACGGCTTGTCAAAGGATATCAGCGCGTCCCCTCGCGCATGTCCGCCGACAACCTGCAATCCTTGAATCGGCGGCGTTGTTGTCATGGGAACCGACGGATTCCCGGTGATGATGCACAGCGTATCGGACCTGCTATTTCCGCCCGTGAACTGTTTCCGGTATTCTTCCCACCATAATACCGTCTTTTCCCCGGAAACGCCCGGTGTTCCGTCGATCATGAAAGAAATACGGTCGCCGGATTTGATTTTCATCCGATCCAGTTCTTCCAGTACAATTCTCCGTTTATCGGGGTTTTCCAACACGTCAAGGCAGCGTTGCCATCCAGCGTCCCGTTCGGCAGCGTCCTGCATGGTTCTCAGGAAAAACGATGTCTTCTGCCCGGGTTCATCCTGAAAGATCACCTCCCGTTTTTCCGTCAGCACATTGCTTTTTGTCGTGCCGTTCGCCAGACTTCCGATGTCCGGACAAAGTACCTCTTCTCTGTCTCCTTGAATAACACCGACATGATCCGACCCCGTCGAGACGGAAATCCACGCTTTGATCGTCTTCGGAGCATATCCGGGAGGAGGGCTCAATCTGTTGCGGACGGCGTAATCATACAAAGCTTTCAGCATTCGCCGCACCTCCTTTCATCACCAGCGGATCGTCATACGGAGGTACTTCGATCACCCCGTGATCCATGACCGCATGATACAGCGACAGCTTCGGCTCTGTTTTTTTGCTTACGGAGCAGTCGTGAAGGTCGAAAATGTCATACAGCATGATCCCTCCGTCGAGCGAATCATCGATCGGATTGCAGCGGCCGTCGCTTTCCTCAAAATAGGCAACAAATTCCCTCAAGCCGAAGGAAGGCTGCATGAAAGCTTTTCCTCCTCGTATGCGACGCAAAGCTTGTTCATACAGCTGCTTTGTCCGATCCCGGTAAGCAGGTTGGGGAACAACCGACGCAGCGATCCGGTATCGGACGTCCTGCAAGGCTACCGTCTGGCGCTGGGTGCGATCCTCATCCGTTACGATCGGAATGCCTGCGCCGTCCTTCATGCCGAGCGTGCTTTTGACTTCATTCCGTTTGAAGCTGATATAGCGGATGGGGTTCAGCACCTCGATGCGATTCACCTGCCAATAGAATTCGACCGGTTTCGCGTAAATCGCGGACAGGATTCCTCTCGCAGCCGACGGAGTGGGGAAGGGATAGGTCAGACGTTCTACCTTAGTGGCCGGATTTGTAAAACAGGCGAAATCGCCCCAGGCTTCAATCACGATTTCTTCCAAATGGTTCACCTCCTTCTGCCTTTCCGCGAGGGAAAGGCATACCATCATTTACATATTTCTATTCTCGCCGACAGGATACATGACAGGTCGCCGTTCTGTCATGTAAATTATAGTATACTGATCTGGATCTGTCAAGAGGATTTTCAAAAAACAGGCAAAAAATCTTGCTCAATCTTTTCAACGGTCGGAGGGACAAACTGCAGTCCTTCATCCTCGCGGTATAGACCGTAAAACTGTGGACAAAGAACATACCATCCGCTTTCGCTTTCCTGCTCTTTTTCGTTTCGGAAACGGACGGGCTCCGTCCAACGAGAGATATCCTTTTCAAACGTCGTGACTGTGATTGGAGCCGCTTCTTTCATCAGGGCTGCCGTCAGACCACCCTCCAGCATCCGCTTGCGAACGCTTTCAAATAGTTCCGTTTTGTCCGCGTACGGCACGAGTACCCGGACGCCGCGTTTGGTAATCAGTTCATATGCCCTGTCCGTACCCGGAAAGTCCCGGCTTTGAATCGCGCTGACCAGATCATCTTTTTCGTTCTGCCCGCTGAATAACTGCCGATAATACGCACGTATCGTATCCGGCGAATGAAGATCGAGCGCCGTTCCCTGTGCCGAGCAGTCGGAATACATCCTTTGAACGGTTTCCGCGCCTTTCGCGTACCAAGTCTCTGGGTAGAGCTTTTCTTCATCCGGCACAAACACAGTCACACGACCACCGTCAGGGCTTCTGCCATTCCGGTTGCACCTTCCGGCTGCCTGAATGATCGATTCCAGCGGAGCGAGAGCTCTGTACAGCGTGTCGAAATCCAGATCCACCCCCGCCTCAATGCACTGTGTTGATACAACGTAACAAGGGAGATGCTTTTTCTGACGTTCCCGGATCATATCCATAACATGCTCCCGGTGCGCCGGACACAAATCTGTTGAAAGCATGAAAAGCCCGGCATTGTCGGATAGTTTTCGCTTTAGTGATTCAAACAAGCTGACGGCGTGTTTTCGCAGATTGACGATTGCGCATACATTCGATTCTGCCGCCATTTCTTCCGCAATACCGGAAAGCGCTGTTCGTTTGCCCGGTTCGATCCGCCACTCGATCCGCGTCCGCCGCAAGACTCGATACAGCACTTCATGATCGGGCAGAATCTCAGTCGGATTCCATGCAAGTGTTGGGATTGCGTCATAATCGGGCTGTGTCGCCGTCGAAAACAGCATCGTCACGTGCCACCGGGAACAGAGCTCTTTGACCGCGTTCAGCGTGGAAAGCGTCAATTCCGCCGGAAGACTCTGCGCTTCGTCGAATACAACAACGCTGTTTGCGATATTGTGCAATTTCCGGCAGTCTGTCGGAACCGAGGCGAACAGGGTTTCAAAAAATCGGACGGACGTTGTGATGATAAACGGCGTTCTCCAACGAGCTGCAAGCTCCCGCATGCTGTCCGGCAGATTGCTCTGACTGTGATCGACCAGCAGATCGGGAACGATTTTTCGATAAACCTCCGTATTCTGTTCCGCAAGGGTCAGAAACGGCAGAACCAAAATGATGCGCTGTTTGCCCGTTTTCAGGCAATGACGAAGAGCAAAATGAAGCAGCGCAAGCGTCTTTCCGGTCCCGGTCGGCGCGGTCAGCGTGTAGAGTCCTTCTTGGCCCTCCCCCGCGGCGCCGCAGGCATTAAAAACCTGTTCCCGAATGGTATTCACCGATTCGGCGGCTGTGGACACGCGCTTGATTTCTTCCCGGTATTCATTCATCTTTCGCAGCGCTTCTTCTGCATCAAAGCAAGAATTTTCCGATCTGTCGAAATAGTTCTCCCCGTCCGCGTCTGCCTCATGAGCCGAGACGCTGTAGTCTGCATCGACAAGACAGGAAAATAGAAATCGGGTGTAGAGCATGGAACGGATTCGATTTGCGTAATCCCCGTCGTGCGAGGGAGGATCGGGCAGGTTTTTCGGACGCTTGAATTCCGGAAAATCTGCTTTGAACGCTTCTGCGGCCGTTTCATATTGCTCTTTACTTCCGATCGACCACTGCTTTTGCATTTTCACGGCGTCCCACTTGCCGTATTCTTTTACCTGATAGAAATCTTCCCTGAACGAATCCCAGTTTGTCAGTCCCTCGTGATGACCCCGGACAGCTTCCATGATGGGAATGAGCACAAGGGGTTTTTGGATGCTGCGGGAACCGCTTTTGCCTGGGCGATACAGGTACAACGCACCTCCCACGGCATGGTCGATTCCTGATTCTGTTCCTTCAAGAACACCTTGAAACTCCGTACTGTATTTTCCAAAGTCGTGAAGCAGACCGGCAATTGCCGCTTCTTCTTTGAGATCGATCTCGCTTCCATATTCTTCCGCTTTATCCCGGACATCTTCAAGATGTTCTTTAACAGTCGGGTGTTTCCCGTTTTTCTGCCTTGATTTTGCGTAATAGATCACAATAGCATATCCTCCCCGCGAAATGTTTTTGCTGCCATATCTGACCGAAAGGAAAAGACGGTTCTATTTTGATGTGATCATTATAGCATATTATAAACATGGAATCAACAGAAATTCGCATATCTGACAGGAGCCGAAAGGACAGCTGGGTTTCGCTGGGCCTATACTAATTTTTAGAGAGTAATTTGTTAGCTTCCGTAAAGTGGGTATTCGTCTCTTTCAGATTGGGTGAAGAATCAAGCCCGATAGGAAAAACCGCATCCATTTGAGGTGATACGGCTTTATCCCTCGTCTTGGTCCGTTTAACGGGGTCAATCTGTAAATTTTCATAAAACTTACCCCCTTAACTTGATTAAACCCCCGTTGCGTGGTATAATACTCTTGTCCGAGGAGGTGCGCTATGGAGTTTGAAATCAGAACCGATCTGTATAAGCGGGAGAAGTATCTCGATAAGATCCGGGGTTTTTATCACGAGTGCGAAATCATCAAAGTCCTGACAGGCGTCAGACGGTGCGGCAAGTCGTCCATCATGAACCTGATCGCCGGGGAGCTCACGGAGAGCGGCGTAAAGAAGGAAAACATCCTCTACTTCAACCTCGACAAAAAGCCGTACGATAAAATCACGACCGCCGACGCGCTTGACGCAGTCATCATGGAGAACGGAAAAGCGGCGGGGACGAAATACCTCTTCATCGACGAGATCCAGAATGTCAAAGGATTCGAACGGGTCATCAACGCCTGGCGCGAGGAGGGCGATTTTTCCATCTTCATCACGGGATCTAACTCCTATCTGCTCTCGGGGGACCTGGTAACGAAGCTCACAGGACGGTATATCGAGTGGAACATCCTGCCCCTGACCTTCGAAGAGTATCTCCGCGTCAAGGAATTCTTCGGGAAGCAGGTTTCTCCCGACGGCATGACGGAGCTGCGGAACTATATATACGAAGGCGGTTTCCCTTACGTCGTCCGGCTGAATTCCATGAACGACAAGCGGCGTTATGTCCAGAGCCTGATCGAAGAAATTTACGAAAAAGATATAAAAAAACGGGTCAAGATCCGCAATCGTGCCGCGTTCGATTCCATCATGAGATATGTCGTTAACAATTTCGGATCGACCACGAGCATCCAGAACATTGTCGACGACTTCGCAAAAAACGGCTCGCCGATCAAGAGGGAGACCGTGACACGATATATCAACGCTCTCGTCAGCGCGAAGATCCTCATGCCCTGCGACCGGTTCGACATGAAGTCGCGCAGATCCCTGTCCGGGGAGAAGAAATACTACCTGTCCGACCTGTCCTTCTATTACGCCCTGAACACGGACAACCGCATCCATTTCGGTCCCGTACTCGAAAACATCGTCTACACCTATGCGGAAAGTCTGGAATACAGCGTCAGCGTCGGCAGGATCGGCAAGCTCGAATGCGACTTCATCCTCCGGGACAACGAGATGAATTATTCCTACGTACAGGTCGCCTATACCATCCTCGAAAGCAGCGAGACCGAGGACCGGGAGTACCACGCACTCGAAAGCATCACGGGGGACAATTACCCCCGCTATCTGCTCACCACGGACGCCTTCCTGCAAAAGAGAAACGGGATCGTCCATGCAAACCTGATCGATTTCATCCGGGAGGGCAGGAAGTTCTGATTCCATGCCGTCGTGTGTTTGTCGCGAGATTCAGAAGCGAGATCGCAGAATAGCCAAGAACACGAACGCACCCAGCAAGTTAAGGGGGACACTTTTGACATTTCAACAAAACTTACCCCCTTAACTTCACAAAAAGACTATTGGCATCGAAAAAGGGCATCCTCATGACGCCCTTTCCCTTCCCGTTTCAGTCCAGCCTCTTGTACTCCGTAACCTCCTTCAGATACTTTCCCACATCGCCCTCCAGCACAAGCCGGGCGTAATCCAGCGGCGCGTTATAGATTCCCAGTTCCTTCGCCACCTCATCGACCTTCATGAACGGCTGTTTTTCCATCCGATTTCACCTCCTTTCTCCGGACTAAGCATTTCTGCTTTGGTACACGCGTATTATACTAAACATTTCCGCTTAAGTCAAGAGGTTTCCCCCAAAAAATTATTAAACTTTTTTGCTTAATTTCTCTTGACAAGACTTCTCGTATCTGCTATACTTCTGTTAACAATCAATCGATGAAGGAATCGAAGGATACAGAAAATGGCCATCGGCGAACGAATCCGTTTCTTCCGCAACCTGCGCGGCATGACGCAAAAACACCTTGGAAGCCTTCTCGGATTTCCTGAAAGATCGGCGGATATCCGGGTTGCGCAATACGAAACAGGAACGCGCACACCCAAAGATGATTTGACAAAAGTGCTTGCCGATGCACTGGACGTGTCTCCTCTCGCTCTGGATATTCCCGATATAGACAGCTATCTCGGTCTGATGCACACTCTGTTTGCCATGGAGGATCTTTACGGAATGACCGTCGAAAACCGTGACGGCGAAGTGGTTTTCCGTATCGATCCTCGAAAAGGAACGGACGCCGCCCGTGTTTCCGAAATGGTTCATGCCTGGGCTGCTGTCGCGGAAAAGTACCGGGCAGGAGAGATCGGCAAGGAAGATTATGACAAGTGGCGCTATCGCTATCCGCAGTACGACAATACACGGATCTGGGCAGAGGTGCCGTCGAAAGAACTTACCGATTCCCTTATCGGAGAACTCAAGGACGAAACGGAAGACCGGTCCTGACCCCCTTTCCATGCTTTGACACAAATCAGTTTTGAACAGGAAAAAGAGCTATCTGACTTTCAGAAATCAGGTAGCTCTTTGCTCGTTATTCACCGGGGGATCGGAGATGTTGTCAAAACGTTGTCAAAACGCCGTGCACATCTTCAGAAGCCCAATACTGACAAGGGTTTTCACAGATCTGCGAATCATTCAAACTCAATCGTTCCGATCGGTTTAGGTGTCATGTCATAGAGAACGCGGCAGACGCCGGGGACTTCGGCGAGGATGCGGCCGGTGATCTTTTCGAGGATGCACCAGTCGATCTCCGGGACGGTCGCGCTCATGGCGTCCACCGTATTGACTGCGCGGATGATGACCGGCCAGTCATAACGGCGCTTGCCGCCTTCAACGCCCGTCGCCCGCATGTCCGGTACCACGGCGAAATACTGCCAGATCGGCTTGCAGGTCCCGGCGGCGAACGCGGCTTCGAGTTCCTCGCGGACGATGGCATCCGCTTCTCTCAGCGCGGCGAGACGGTCCCGCGTGATCGCGCCGAGGCACCGCACGCCGAGTCCGGGACCCGGGAACGGCTGACGGTAAACCATGCTGTCCGGCAGACCCAGCGCCTTGCCGACGACGCGGACTTCATCCTTGAAGAGGAGCTTCACGGGCTCGACCAGCTCGAAATCGTAGTGCTCCGGCATGCCGCCGACGTTGTGATGCGCCTTCACGCCGTCCTTCGACTCGAGGATGTCGGGGTAGATCGTACCCTGGCCGAGGAAGCGGATGCCTTCGAGCTTCGCCGCTTCTTCCGCGAAGACGTCGATGAACTCCGCGCCGATGATCTTGCGCTTGGTCTCGGGATCCGAAACGCCCGCCAGCTTGTCGAGGAAGCGGTCGGTGGCGTCGATGTAGATGAGGTTCGCGCCGAGCTGATTCCGGAAGACCTCGATGACCTGCTCGCTCTCGCCCTTGCGCATGAGGCCGTGGTTGACGTGGACGCAGGTGAGCTGCTTCCCCACCGCCTTGATGAGGAGCGCCGCGACGACGGAAGAATCGACGCCGCCGGAGAGGGCGAGGAGAACCTTCTGGTCGCCGATCTGCTCCCGCAGTTCGGTGATCTGTTCGCAGATGAATGCCTCCGCGAGGGCGGGCGTGGTGATGCGCTGCATGGATTCTGGACGGATGTTGCCGGGCATAAGAAACCTCCGAGATGTAGATATAAGATGGATTTGCTCTATTATAGCACATCCTCCCCGAGACACGCAAGCGTTTTTCTCAAAAACTGCGATTTTGTGCAAAAAACAGAAACCGGGACAAAGAAGTCTTCGGTCGGAGGCCAGGGGAGGCGCGGTTTTTCTGGCAAGTTTTCGCATATTTTCGGAATAATCTGAAAATTCTTTCGGAGAAGGCGGCGCTTCCCTTGCATTCCCCGGGAAAATCATGTATAATGGTAAGCGGAAAAATCTCATCTCAGAAAAAAGGTGGACAAGCATGGCAGACAACAATAACAACAAAGCTCCTCGCGGCCGTCAGCAAAACATCACCGGACAGGGGAAGGACGTCTACAAGCGCGGCGACGGACTCGGCACGGGTCCCGTCGGCAATGCGGGCGGCTATCAGAACCGGCCCGGCACCTCGGGCGGCCCCCGTCCCGCGGAAAACGGCACGCGCGCGAGCGGCGGCAAGGGCGGGCTGATCCTCATCGTCATCGCCGTGATCGCACTGATCTTCGGCGGCGGCAAGCTCTCCTCCCTCTTCGGAGGCGGCTCGTCGGAAAAGCCCTCAATGACCTCTTCGCTCCTCTCCCAGATGTTCTCGACTTCTCCGTCGGCATCCTCCGGCATCAGCGCGTCCTCCTTCGGATCGCTGTCCTCCCTCATGGGAACGATGCCTTCGGCGAACTTCTCCGGGACCTCGTCCTCCTCCGGCTGGTCGCAGTCCTCGAACACGGGCAAGCTCGACACCTCCGTCGCGTCCGGCTCCCGCTCGAAGTACACGACGATCAAGGGGAACGGGCAGGACACCGTCACCATCATGATTTTCATGTGCGGTACGGACCTCGAATCGAAGAACGGCATGGCCACCTCCGACCTTCTCGAGATGACCAAGGCAAGCCTCTCCGACAAAGTCAACATCCTCGTTTATACCGGCGGATGCAGACAGTGGAAGAACTCCATCATCTCCGCCAAGACCAACCAGATCTACAGAGTCCAGCAGGGCGGCCTGCAGTGCCTCGTGGACAACGACGGTGCCAAGTCCATGACCGACCCGAAGACCCTCTCCGCGTTCATCAAGTGGTGCGCGCAGAAGTATCCGGCGAACCGCAACGAGCTGATCTTCTGGGACCACGGCGGAGGATCGATCTCCGGCTACGGTTATGACGAAAAGAACTCCAGCGCCGGATCGATGAACCTCACCGGCATCAACTGGGCGCTCAACGACTGCGGCGTGAAGTTCGACTTCATCGGCTTCGACGCCTGCCTGATGGCGACCGCCGAGACCGCGCTCATGCTCTCCGACTACGCCGACTACATGCTCGCGTCCGAGGAGACCGAGCCCGGCACCGGCTGGTACTACACCAACTGGCTCACCAATCTCTCGAAGGACACCTCCCTCGCGACGACCTCCCTCGGCAAGATGATCGTGGACGACTTCGTGGACGTCAGCGCGCAGCAGTGCGCCGGCCAGAAGACCACCCTGTCCCTCATCGACCTCGCGGAGCTCGAAAAGACCCTTCCCTCCGAGCTGAAGGACTTCGCGCAGAGCACGCTGTCCCTCATCCAGAACAACGAATACAAGACCGTCTCCGATGCCCGGAGCGGCGCGCGGGAATTCGCGTCCTCCCAGAAGATCGACCAGGTCGACCTCGTGCACCTCGCCATGAACCTCGGCACCGACGAGGCGAAGGATATGGCAAACGCCATCCTCGGCGCGGTCAAGTACAACCGCACGTCCTCGAACATGACCAACGCCTACGGCCTCTCGATCTACTTCCCGTACCGCAAGACCTCCACGGTCTCGAACGCGGCGAAGATCAACGACGCCATCGCGTTTGACTCCGACTACACCCGCTGCATCCAGGCGTTCGCGTCCATGCAGGTAGGCGGTCAGGCGGTCTCCCAGGGCACCGGCTCCGCGCTCCCGTCCCTCCTCGGCTCTCTCGGCGGCGCGGCGACTTCCTCGTCCTCCACGGCCTCCGGCATGTCCTCCGACATGATCTCCTCGATCCTCGGCTCCCTGCTCGGCGGCTCCATCTCCTCCTCCGGCGGACTTTCCTCCTCCGGCATGACGTCGGCGATGCTCGAAGGCTTCTTCGGCCGCTCGATCGACATGGAGGCCCAGACCTCCTATCTCGCGGACAACCGCTTTGACGCGAACCTCGTATGGGTGAACGGCTCGGACGGCTATCCCGAAATGCAGCTGACCGATAAGCAGTGGTCCCTCGTGCAGGATCTTCTTCTGAACGTCTGGATCGACGACGGCGAAGGCTTCATCGATCTCGGTCTCGACAACGTGTACGGCTTCAAGGACAACGGCGCGCTGGCGGGCGTGTTCAGCGGCGCATGGCCGGCGATCAACGGTCAGCCCGTCGCCTACTACTACGTCGACACAGTCGATGACGGCGAGGACTACACGATCACGGGCCGCATCCCGTGCCTGCTCAACGGCGACCGCGCGGAGATCCTCATGAACTTCACCGACGAGAACCCGAACGGCGAGATCGCGGGCGTGCGCTGGATCTATCCGGATCTCGCGGACGAGAGTCTCGTGGCGGCGAAGGGCCTCTCCGACGAGGTGATCCTCACGGACGGCTCGACGACGTTGACCATCGACTTTATCTGCGACTACTACTCCTATGAAGGCGAATACGTCGACAGCTACATGCTCGGCGACGCGATGAAGATCAAGGGCACCGCGACCACCGATGAGGACGGCGCATCCGTCACGGTCTTCAAGCTGAACGACGTGCTGACCTTCAGCGACGTGTATATCAACACGGAATACGCCAGCGCGACCTACCGCTTCACCGACATCTACGGCCAGCAGTACTGGACGCCCGTGATTCCGTAAATCCAAATTCCGAACCCCATGCGAAAAGCCCCTTTCCAAACGGAGAGGGGCTTTTATCGTGGCTGAGATATTTAATATGTTCCCTTTAGGAATCCCATCGGATCGCGCGCCGCGCCGTCGCATCGGACCTCAAAGTGGAGACCGTTCACATGGGTCGATCCGGTGAGACCGACGGTCCCGATCGGCTGACCCGTTTCCACCGTATCGCCGGCTTCGACGAACCGCTCTTCGAGATGCGCGTACAGCGTCGCAAGATTGCCGCCGTGGTCGAGGAGAACATAATTCCCGTAGGTATCCTGATACCCGCTTGTCACAACCTCCCCGCCCGTGTACGCGAGAACATCCGTCCCCGCATCCGGGCAGTACAGGTCGATGCCCATGTGGAAATACGCCATGCCGTAAACTTCCTGCCAGCCGTATCCCGACTCCACTTTCCAGTCCGTACCCTCCGGCAGCGGGAAGGTGACGACCCGGTCGGCAAGGTCGATGAATTCCGCGCCGGCCTGCGCCTCTTCGAGCAGGGAGCCGATGAGGACGCCGAAGTCCCCGGCAGGCTCGGCGGCGGCTTCATAATCGGAAGTTTCGGTCGGCTTGTCCGCGGGATCGGGGAACCCCTCGCCTGTCGCGGCATTCCACCCCCAATCCGCGGCATTCCACCCCCAATCCTCCGCCGAAGCGTCAGGGGAGTCTGTGCCCGACGGATCGGCGGGGAGGGGAGAGGTGGCTTGTTTTTCCGCGCCGTTGAGACGTTCGCGCAGGGCGTCGAGTTCCGCTTCCAGTTCGCGAGAAAGCGCATTCAGGCTGTTCAGCTTCTCGTTATAGAGATCGAGCTTTTCGTTTGCCTCCTTGCGCGCGATTTCCACCTGCGCCATCTGCGCGTCGATCAGCGCCATGGAGGCCTCGATCTCTGCTTTCTTCGCTTCGAGTTTTTCGCGCAGCTTCAGGACTTTTTCCGGATCCTGCCCGTCGAGGGAGGCAAGCTCCTCCTCGCACGCCTTTAACCGGCCGTAGAGTTCCTTCCGCTGCTGCTTGAGTTCTTTCTCCTGCGCCTGGTATTCCATGGCCTCGCGCTCGATCTGGGGCGACAGTTCCCTCATTTCCCTGCGCAGATTCTCCTGCTCCTGAATCCTTTCCTCCAGTCTTGCGGCTTCTTCTGCGTCGCTGACAGCCTGACGGATCAGGAGGGCTTCCTCGAAGATCCGTTCCTCCCGCGCGCGTTCCGCTTTTTCCTCCGCCAGACGCGCTGCTTCTTCCGCTGCCTGACGAGCCGCTTCTTCTTCCGCTGCGGTGCGGGCGATTGCCTCTGCCCGGGCAGCTTCTTCCTCCGCACGGCGGCGCGCTTTGTCGGCCTCCGCTTTTTCCCGGAGGTAGTCTTCAAACTCGGCGCTCAGAACGGATTCTTTCTCATCCGGATCCGCTTCGGCTTCCGCCGTCGGCTCAGGCAGATTCAGAAACGCGATCGATCCGCCGGACACCGAGGTGACGCGGCCGAAGAAGTCCTTCGTCTTGACGGGCAGATCGATTTCGGCAGAAAGCGCGGTGCCGTCCGGCAGCTCGAACGTGAACACGCTGCCCTCGAGCTTCATCTCCGCCACGCCCGATGCCCCCTCGGCCGTCACGCCGTCGGCGAGTGTCCAGCAGACCAGCCTTGCCGCGCGGTCGCCGTCGAAGCGTTCAAAGAGCGCGAGGCCGGGCACGTTCGTTTCGTCCTGCTCCGCCGTGAAGAGGATGAGGGAGTAATCCTTCATCTCGTCTTTCCGGAAAACGGCGGTGACGCAGACCGGACGTCCGACGGGACCCTTGAGGGATCGCTCGAAGAACGCGGGCCGCGAAACGGACACCGTGCGGAACATGCCGCTCTTCGGCGTGGGATCGGTGAGGCTTCTCAGCCAGATCACCTCGTCTCCGCGGACTTCGGCCAGGCAGACCTGCCCGCGGGAGGTGTTGAAAACGTACCAGACGGCGTCCTCTTCGAGAGAAACCCCCTGTGCTTCGAGCACGGAGCCGAGTCCGAACGGCGCAAAGAGCTCGCGCGCCCGCTCCGTCCCGTCCTCCGCCGTGCCGAGGGTGATCCATTCCGGCGTATCGCGGGTGATGCTGACAGTCCCGTCGCCGGCGAGTTCGACCTGCGTGAGACCCGGATCGGCGGCGTCCGCGGCTTCATAGAGCACTTCTTCGCTCACCTGATAACGCTTGTTCGGCAGACGGGTATCCCGCGCCGTGGGCCGGACGGCAAAGACCGCCGCAGAGGTGACGAGGACGAGGATGGCCGCGAGAGACACCCAGAGCGCGGGCTTGCGATAGCGCATGACGTTCTTCACGCGGCTCCCGGTCTCCCCTTCTCCGAAGGCAAGCGCGGTGCCGAGATGCAAGTCTCCCGCCGCGAACCGGAGCAGGGTTTCGGAATAATCCGCGCGGATGTCGCACGCCGAGGACCGCATGACCGCCTCGTCGCAGGACATCTCCATATCCTTGCCCGACAGCCGGAACGCCAGCCAGACGAGGGGATTGAACCAGTGGACGAGGAGCGCCGTGAACGCGAGCAGCCGCCAGACGGGATCGCCCCGGCGGATATGCGCGCGCTCGTGCTGAATGACATAGCGCCTTGCGCGTCCCTTCAGCGAGGACGGCAGGATGATGATCGGCCGGAAGAATCCCCAGACGAACGCCGTGTCGACGTAGTCCGCGAGATAGACCCCGTCCTCGCCGGAAAGCGGCGTCGCGCCGAGCATACGCTGTTTCAGCCGGATCAGGGACACCGTGTTCCACGCGAGCATCGTCACGGCTCCCGCGATCCAGACGAAGGATCCGATGCGCAGGACCGTGCCGCGATCGAGACGGATCCGTTCCGCCGTTTCTGCCGGATCCGCGGTCTGAACCGCCTCCGGCTCCGGCGCGGACTCGGTGTCGATGGGCTCGCCGACCGCGGTCCCGGGGATGGCCGGATCGACGGCGAAGGTCTCGCGCGGATCGGCATACGGCGTGGTCTGAGCAGGTGCGGAGAGCACGGTAAAGGATTCCGCGGAGGCCGTCTCAGGCTGCGCTGCCTCTTCGGCGATTTCCGCCGGCTCCTGCTCCGCGGGGACCGCCTCCGGCATCCGCACGGAAACGGGGATCGCGAACGGGCACAGCAGGCGGAAGAGGACCGCGGCCCAGAGGATGTACGAATAGATTTTCGGGGCCTTCTTCAGCCCCATACGCACGGGCAGCAGCAAAAGCACGATCAGGCCGCCGACCGCGCTCATGCAGAGGACCGTTTGAAATACAGAGGTCAACGCCATGGCTTACCCCCTGTATTCGTCGATGAACCTCTCGAGCGCTGCAATTTCCTCCTCGTTGAGCTTTTTCTGCTTGGAAAATGCCGTGAGGAACTGCGGAAGGGATCCGCCGAAGGTGTCCTCGACGAAGCGCTTGCTTCTGAGTCCTCGGAACTCCTCGCGGGAGACCTTCGCATGGACGACGCAGTTGACGTTCTCGAAAAGGTTCTTGGAGCACAGGATCCGCAGAACCGTGTAGGTGGTGGATTTCTTCCAGTTCAGCTCGGCTTCCGCCAGCTTGACGAGCTTGCCCGACGGGACGGGTTCGTTGTCCCAGATGATATTGGCAAATCTCTCCTCGATTTCTCCGAGGTTGGTTTCGATCTCGTCTCTTTTCATGGTGTTGTTCTCCTTTGGTTTAGTATTTTTAGACTCCGTTGCTCATAGTTTATCACATCTAAACCTGCCTGTCAAGGGGTTTGGAGAAAAAAAGCAAAAAAAGAAGCCGCGGATTTTTCCGCAGCTTCTCGGATTCTGCCGGGTCATCTCCCCGCTATCTCGGTGACGATGGCGTTCAGTTCGTCCATCTTGTCTTCGATCTCCTTCACCAGCTTGAACTGGGTGCGGGCGCGGATGAGGTTGTGTTCGGGATAGTGGGTCTTGAAGTAGACGTCGCCGTTGATGTAGTCGGCGAGGAAGCGGGAGCCGCATTCGAGCGTCATGAGCTTGATCGAGAAGGGCAAGAGGCGCAGTTCCTTTTCGGTGATCGACGGCAGGACTTCGATAAAGCCCTTCGTGAAGGCGGTGAACTTTTCGACGTCGAACCAGATCTTCGAGAGGTCGGGTTCGTCTTCCGCGCCGGAGGATCCGCCGAACCGCAGCGCGTCGCCGTAGTCATAGAGAAGCGAGCCGGGCATGACGGTGTCGAGGTCGATGACGCAGACGCCCTCGCCGGTCACTTCGTCGAGCAGGACGTTGTTGAGCTTGGTGTCGTTGTGCGTGACGCGGAGCGGAATCGAGCCGTCCGCCAGCGCGTCGACGACGATCGAGGCATCCTTTTCGCGCGCGAGGACGAAGTCGATCTCGGGGCCGGCGTTCTTCGCTCTCCCGGAGGCGTTCTTCGCGAGCGCGGTCTTGAACTGCTCATAGCGCGCGGGGGTGTTGTGGAAGTCGACGATGGTCTCGTGCAGCTTTTCGGCCGGATAGTCGGCCAGCATGTTCTGGAACTTGCCGAACGCGCGCGCGGCGTGATAGAGCTGCATGGGATTCTCGACGATGTCATAGGACACGGCCCGCTCGATGAACTTGTAGACGCGGTAGTATTCGCCGTCGGTGTGGAGATAGTAGGACTTCCCGTCGACGGTCGGGATCAGGTTCAGCGTCTCGCGGTCCGGATTGCCGCCCTCTGCGATGATCTTCTTCCGTAAGAACTCGGTCACGCCCTGGATGTTCTCCATGACGGCCGGGGGATTCGTGAAGACATTCTTGTTGATGCGCTGGAGAATATAGTTCGGCTGGGAGTGGACGATGTAGGTATCGTTGATGTGCCCGTTGCCGTATGCGTCCGGGTCGAGGGACAGATTGAAATTCGCAAGAATTTCCTGGAACAGCTTTTCCATGGATGACGGATCCTTTCGGTGGTTCTCGGATTCTTTATTCTTTCTGAAATAAGATCGAATTCAGGCGCGGGGTGACGCAAAAAGAGGGCGCACGGCCGCACGCTCGGAGACAGTATAACACATCGGCGCGCAAAAAGCAAGAGCGATTTCCAAAAAATCTCTGTCTCCGGCAGCCGCGCGGCGCATTTTCTCTTGACAATCTCTTCCGTTCATGATAAGATAATATCGGAGTTTTATCCGACCCTTACCTTGAGGTTATCCGTCATGATGGTCATCAACTGCATCGGTCACAGCGGCTTTTGTGTGGAAACAGAGACGCACATGCTCATCTTTGATTACTGGAAGGGCACCCTTCCCCGCCTGCCGATGAAAAAGAAGCTCTATGTCTTCGTTTCGCACTCTCATGAGGATCACTTCAACCCCGACATCTTCAGTTTATGCCGGGATCACCCGAACGTCCGCTATGTTCTTTCAAGTGATGTGCCCCTCGCCGACGCACGGGCCCGCGGGATCCGCGAATGCATCGTGGCGGAGCCGGGCATGGACATGCACACCGAGAGCCGCTTCCGCATCAAGGCCCTGCCCTCCACCGACCGCGGCGTCGCCTACCTCGTCTGCATGAACGGGCGGAACCTCTTCCACGCCGGGGATCTCCACCTCTGGCTCTGGCGGGATATGACCGAGAACCAGATCTACGACATGACCCTGCGCTTCCGGGAATACACCCGGGGACTGCGCGGCTTCGCGATCGACACGGCGTTCCTGCCGCTCGACACCCGCCTCGGCATCTATTCCTTCCTCGGCATCGACTACTACATGAAAAATTACCGCATCGGACGGGCCGTCCCCATGCACTTGAACGGCCCCGCGACCGCCGTGGACGATCTGCGCTTCGACCCGATCTCCCGCGACTACCGCGACCGCATCGTGAAGATGGAGGCCGGTCAGCGTCTCAACTTCACATAAAGTCCCGTCCGGCGCGCCCCATATCGACAGAATCCCCCTCCCTATGCGCGGGCACAGGGGCTTTTTGCGCGTTTCGGGAAAAATTCTCTTTATTCTTACACATAAAACCTTACACATAAAACGGAGAACCGCCGTCATGGCAGACATTTTTGAACTCTTCAAGAAAATCGCGGCAAAGCCGGCACTCGAGAGCGGCGCGCCGGAGGTCCTCGTCGTCGGGCTCGGCAATCCCGGCAAGGAATACGTCTTCACCCGGCACAACGCGGGCTTTCTCGCGATGGATTATTTCGCCGAGAAACGCGGGGTCGAGCTGCGCCAGCTCAAATTCAAGGCCCTCACCGCCCTCCTCACCGTGAACGGCAGGCGGGTTTTGCTCATGAAGCCGCAGACCTACATGAACGCCTCCGGCGAGGCTGTCCGGGAGGCGGCGGATTTTTACAAGATCCCGCCGGAGAAAATCATCGTGATCTCGGACGACGCCGCGCAGGAACCCGGCCGGATGCGCATCCGCCGATCCGGATCCGACGGCGGGCAGAAGGGCCTGCGCTCGATCATCGAGCACCTCGGCTCCGACGCGTTTCCCCGCATCCGCATCGGCATCGGCTCAAAGCCGCGTCCGGACTTTGAGATGGCGGACTGGGTCCTCGGAAAGATCCCGGAAGCCGATCAGAAAAAGCTCTATGCGGTCTTCGGGTGCGTCGCCGATGCCATCCCGCTCCTCGTCGAAGGCCGGGTCGACGACGCCATGTCGAAATACAACGGCGTGAAGTTCGACGGGGAGAACGGAGAAAACAGGATATCATGATCAATTATCGCCTTCTGACCGATCTCTTCCGCCGCAACCGGGAATACGCCGCCCTGAGTGCCGCCCTGACCGCCTCGGTATGGGGACGCCGCAAGCCGTTCAGCATGAGCGGCCTCAGCGAAGGGGCGGAGCACATCTTCACGGCGGCCTTTGCCGAGGACTTCGCCTCCCCGGACGATCCGCCCCTCCTCGTCTATCCGGACGACAGGCAGGCGGCGCGCGCGCGGGATTTCCTGCTCTCGCTCGGGATCCGGGCGGCACGCTTTCCGGCGCGGGAATACTGCTTCTCGAACATCGCCTCGTCCCATGACACTGAGGGCGAGCGGCTCTGCGTTCTCTCCTCGCTGACGGGGATCCTCCCGGACGACGCGCGCCCCACGGTCATCTGCACGACCGGCGAAGCGATTCTGCAGATCACGCAGCCGCCGGTATTTCTCATGCGGCTCTGCGTGACGGTCGACGCGGCGGACGGGATCGACACCGCCCGACTTGCCGCGGAGCTCACGGACGCAGGATACGTCCGCGTCGAACTCGTCGAATCGCCCGGGCAGTTTGCGGTACGCGGCGGGATCGTGGACGTCTATCCGCCCGCGTCGGAGCCCGTCCGCATCGAGCTCTTCGGCGACGAGGTCGACCGCATCGGGTATTTCTCCCCCGAGACCCAGCGCTTCACGGACAACGGGCCATCCCGCATGACCTTCCCGCCCGTGCGCGAGCTGATCCTCCCCGACGGATGCCGCGAGGAACTCATCGACGCGGTCCGGCGGCATATCCGGCGGCTCGGACGGAGCGGGGACGAGGCCATGAGCGACGAAAGGCGCGCGCGTGCCGCCGAAGTCCTCTCCGGTGAGCTCGCCTCGCTGGAAAACGGGCTCGAACTCAACTTCGCCGACAAATACCTCCCGCTCATCTACCCGGACGGCGACTGCCTCCTCGAATACGCGCGCGGTCCGATGATCTTCTTCGACGCCGCGTCCTGCGAAGAACGCACCAACGCGTCGGCAGCCCTCGTCGAGCAGAGTCTTTCCGGCATGACCGAGGGCTTCGAGCTCCCGCCGCAGAAGGACGGACACTGGATGCGCGACTGGTCCGAATTCGCCGGGCGGCAGTCGGGACCCGTCGTCTTCTCCGATACGGTCTCCCGCACCCAGGACGGCGTCACCCCGGCAGGCGTCTTTCTCTTCAATACCCGCCACGTCCCCGCCTACGCCGGAAACACCGCGCTCTTCTTCGAGGATCTGCGGCGGTTCACGGGCGAGCGCTACCTCTGCGCGGTCCTCTGCGCTTCCGACATCGAGAAAAACGCCCTGCTCGCGGAGATCAACGCGAGCGGTCAGACGGCGGTCTCCGGCGATACGGCCGAGAGCAGCTATGCGGACTACGCGGGCAGGGAAAAGCCGCCCGTCCTCCTCATGACCGGAGAATTCCCCGGCGGCTATTCGACCGTCACGCCCAAATTCACCCTCATGGATTTCTCCCGGGAATCGGCACGGCCCTCCCGCGGACGCTTCTTCCGCCAGCCCAAGCGCAAAAAGGCTGCCTCCGAGGCGATCCTCTCCTACGCGGATCTCGGCGTCGGGGACATCGTCGTGCACGACGCATACGGCATCGGGCAGTACGTCGGGATGGAGAGCCTGACAATCGACGGCAGCACGCGGGACTATGTGCGCATCAATTACGCCGGGACCGACAGCCTCTTTCTCCCGGTCGATCAGCTCGATCACGTGTCGAAATACATCGGCACGGGCAGCGATACGGGCGCGGTCAAGCTCTCCCGGATGGGCGGCGCGGACTGGACCCGTGCCAAGACCCGCGCGAAGACCGCCACCCGCGAGATGGCAAAGGAGCTGATCGAGCTTTACGCGCGGCGCAAGCGGACGAAAGGCATCGCGTTCGATCCGGACGACGAGCTCTGCCGCGAATTCGCCGCCTCGTTTGAATACGAAGAGACGGACGGACAGCTCGCCGCGATCGACGACATCCGCCGCGACATGGAACAGCCCTATCCGATGGACCGCCTCCTCTGCGGCGACGTCGGATACGGCAAGACCGAGGTCGCCCTGCGCGCGGCGTTCAAGGCCGTCATGAGCGGCAAGCAGGTCGCCATCCTCGTGCCGACGACGATCCTCGCCTACCAGCACTATCAGACCTTCCTCGCGCGGATGCGGTCCTTCCCCGTCCACGTCGACATGGTCTCCCGGTTCCGCAAGCCGTCGGAGCAGGCGGTATCGGTCCGCAAGGTCGCGCGCGGGGACACGGACATCATCATCGGCACCCACCGCCTCATCTCGAAGGACGTGCAGTTCCACGACCTCGGGCTCATCATCATCGACGAGGAACAGCGCTTCGGCGTCGCGCAGAAGGAAAAGCTGAAACAGCTTTCCGTCGGCGCGGACGTCCTCACCCTCACCGCCACCCCGATCCCGCGGACCCTCAACATGGCGATGGGCGGGATCGTCGACATGAGCGTGCTCGAAGAGGCCCCGGGACTGCGCTCCCCGGTCCAGACCTACGTCATGGAATACGACGAAGCCCTGATCTTCGAGGCCATCCGGCGGGAACTGCGGCGCGGCGGACAGGT
>JAFZPN010000065.1 GCA_017550315.1 Clostridia bacterium | reverse complement strand
TCGTCGCGCATGCCCTTGCCGATGACCGTGTTCTCGAGGTAGACGTTCAGGGTCTCGTCGAACGTATACGCGCCCATCGCCTCAAGGAAGAGGCCGATCTCGGGGTAGTCCTGCTTCCCGTCGCCGTTCGTGTCGCAGACGACCGTCGGGAGGTACAGCGTCGTCGGGTTCTTCACGAAGTAGGACGAATCGCCCACCTCTTCGCTGTACCGCGGGAAGCACACGACGCCGTAGTCGTCCTCGACCTCGCGGAGCTGGCGGAAGTCGCCGAGCAGGCGGGAGTAGAACAGCGAACGCCCGTCGGAGAACGCGATGCGGCCCTTGTCATAGTCGGAGAAGTCGGACGCCGGGTTCTGCTGGCCGTAGATCGTGGAGATCGCCTCGGACACGCGCACGAAGCGGTCGTCCATCATGTGCAGCACGAAGTTTTCCTCGCCCTCGTCCCAGGTCACGAGGTATTCGCCCGAGCGGTTGAGGAAGGGCTGGAACCAGTATTCGCGGCCCGTCAGCCCGAGGATGTCATCCTTGAGCGTGTACTTGCCGTCGCCGTTGACGTCGGTCAGGACCGCGTCGAGCTGTGCGGCCATTTTATCGATGGTCCACGCGTCCTCGAGCACGAGCTGTTGCGGATCGTCGAGCTGATAGTCAGTCACGAGCTTGCCGTTGTAGAAGAGCACGGCGAGGGAGTCGTAGTGGTCGAAGCCGAAGTCAACGAAGCCGAAATACATCTTCCCGAGGATGCGGAGATAGTTCTGCGCGCCCTGATCCCAGTAGGGCTGGGTCATGTCGATGTTTTCGAGGGAGTCGAACGGGGCGAGGACGCCGCGCTGAATGAGCCCGCCGCCTTCGCTGATGAGGTTGTAGGCAAAGTCGACGTCGCCGCTGCCGCTGCGCACGGATTTCTCGATCGTGGAGCTCCCGTCCGCGTAGATGACGGTGAACTTGCAGCCGAGGGCGGCCTCCACCGCGCGGTTGCGGTTGTACATCGCGTCCTTCAGGTTGTCGCCGGAGATCTCGTCCCAGTCGAGGACGTTGTAGAAGTTGGAATCAAAGTAGTTGGTCGTCGCGATGATGTCCATGCCGCCGAGGTCGGGCTTGGCGACGGCATCCCAGTGCGCCGTCGGGGATTCGGTCTCCTCTTCCCCTTCGCTGCCGGGCACCTCCGCCGATGTCTGACCGGACGCGTCGGACGGGGTGTTCGCCGGGGTGTCGGTGTTCTCCTTCGATTCGCTGCACGCCGCGAGAACCGGCAGGAGCATGAGCAGCGCGAGGAGGATGCAGAGTGCTTTTTTCATGGTCGTTCTCCTTGATCGTCTGTCGGGTTATGTGAGGGCCTTCTCAGTCCATAAAGAGCTTGATGATTCTTTCGTAGGTCTTCGTCAGCATTTTCAAGTTTCTCGACAAGGTCGAGGCGTAGGTGCCGGGATCCCGGAAGAGATCCTTGAGCGACCACGTCCATCCGTTCCATCCGCAGTACAGGTAGCCGAAGTCCATCACGCGGCTGTCGAGCACGATCTGCATCATCTCGACGGATTCCTCGTCGCGGGCGACCTTTGTCTGCAGCGCGATCTCCACGTAGGCCGGGTTGACGTAGTTCGCGGAATACGCGCTCATCGCCTCGATCATCGCACCGGTCAGCTCGGGATCGCGGCATGTGATCGGAACGGAGATGCAGTTGCATCCCGCGTCGCAGAGGGTGGCGTAGCTCTCCTGCGCCTCGTCGAATTTCGGCATGGGCAGAACGCCGAAGGTGCCGTCGAAATCGCGGGCGAAGACGTAGTAGTGGCCGAGCTGGGCGGGCGCAAACACGGCGAGCTGCTTCATGATCGCGCTGATCCCGTTGTCCCCGCCGGCGTAGCTGCCCTCTTGGCTGTTCAGTTCATAGAACTTCTCGGCGACGGCCTGCCCATGCTCCGAATCGAGGAGATGAACAAAGGTGAAATCTTCGTTCACGTCGAGATACCGCTGTCCCGCGCCGTAGAGGAAGGCCGCGCCCATGCATCCGCTGATGCCGCTTCCCCCCATCGTAAAGCCGTACGTATCCCCTTCGTCCCGCTCCCCGTTGCCGTTCACGTCGAGGTAGACGTCCGCGGTGATGGATTTCAGCCGGTCGATAGTCCATGCGCCTTCGCGCGCGAGGTCATAGAGCCCTTCGATGCCGTAATCGGTCGTCAGGTCCTTGTTGAAGCACATCGACCAGGTCTGCCCGACGTAGCTCAGACACATGTCGCTCACGACGAGGAAGAGCTTGCCGTTCAGGGACGCGGATTCCTTCACGTTCGCCGGATACCACCGCATGTCGAAGTCCAGATACGGGATCTCGTTCAGATTCATCGAATAGCCGTTCAGCACGTCCGCGGAGGTCTGGGCGAGCTGGTTTACGACAAAGTCATAGGTGCTGTCCCCCGCCGTCACCATCGATTTGATCGTGTTCGAAATGGTGGTGTAGTCAGTCATGAGCGGCTCGGCGATCGAGACGTTGAAGCGTTCCTCCATCGCGAGCGTGCGCTGGTAGATCGCGTCGGTCACCACGTCGCCGGTCATCTCCTCGACCGTCATGTCGAGGTTGTTGTTCCCCGCGTCGCCGGTCCCCTGCCCCGCCATCGTGACGGTCGCGCCGCCGAAGTCGAGGGCGGGCACCTGGTCGCCGATGATGGTCTCTTCCGTCTCCGCGGGCACGGTTTCTTCGGCTGCGCCCGGCGCGGAGACATCCCCGAGAGAGGTTCCCGGGTCGGTGTTTTCCTTCGATTCGCTGCACGCCGCGAGGGCCGGCAGAAGCAAGGCGAGCGCGAGGAGGAGAGACAGAGCTTTTTTCATGAGGATTCTCCTTTCTTATGCTGGAGGTGAACGGCGGATTCGGATTCAGTTTCCGCAGGCGTCGCAGAGCTTTTCGAGTTCCTTTTCCCGGACATTCCGGTTGCCCTTGAACTGGTTCGCACAGGTGCCGGTCGGGCTTCTCTGGCGCGGAATCGGCGTTCTCCTTCGATTCGCCGCAGGTCGGCCGGTCGGCTGAGCGTTTGAGCGGCTTTCCGCTCTCTTTTGTTTTATTATACAGGATTCTGCGCGGAATTGCCGTAAAATTTCTGTAAAAAAACATGCATCCCCGCGCAATTTTGCTCTTCTTTCACAGGACCGGCGGCCATACCCGCGCCATTGTTCATGATTTTTCCGTTTTTCGGTCAGATTTTTCCCATATCTTTTTCCCGCATTCTGTGCTATCATGGGGGACAGAATCTTTGCGATCCCGGGGTTCCCGTCATCAGAGAGGAGGGATGCGCATGTACGCAGCGACGCCCCCGTTATCCCGCATGCCCGGCAGCCGCCCGGATTTCCCGTTTTCCGTGCGCTGCATCCCGCCCGACCTGCTGCGGACGCCCGATCCGCGCGAGACGGCGATCCTGTACGCGGACGACGCCGACGGGACCCTCTTCTTGGGCGACGGGCGGGAATTTGCCGTCCGTCCGGGCACGATCTTCTTCCTGCGGCAGTCAGAGACGCCCCTCCTCACGCTCACCCGCGGCACGGCAGCGGAGATCGTCTTCGATCCCGCGCTGCTCCGGTCCGCTTCTTCCGGCACATCGCCCGTCTTCCCTCTCCTGCGCCTGCCGGATCCCGCCCTGACCGAAGAGCTCCTCCCACTCGCGCGCGCCCTCGCCGCCTGCGGGAATCCGGAATCCGACGCCGACCGCTGCGAGATCCTCGCCCTCCTCTACCGCCTCCTCGCCGCCTGTCTCCGCGCCGGCGCGCTCACCCAATGTGAGGACGAGGTCGGTCCCGGTCCCATGGCGGAAGACACGCAGAAAGGCGCGCGCCTCGTGACGCAGATCCTCGATGCCATCCACACGCGCTACGCGGAATCCCTGAGCGTCGAGAAGCTCGCGGAGGAAGCGGGCATTTCCCCGGCATACCTGCACCGCCTGTTCCGCAGCCGCACCGGCATCACCCCGGCGGTCTACATCAAGACCGTGCGGCTCCGCGCGTCCTGCCGCCTCCTCGAAGAGGGCCAGAGCGTCTCGCAGGTCGCCGAAAACGTCGGAATCCCCGACACCAGCTATTTCATCAAACTCTTCCGCGACGCCTTTGGCAAGACGCCCCACAAGTGGATCCGGGACCGCCGGGCAGCCGCCCCGTCCGATCCGCCCGCTCTTCCCGGCATCGCGGAAACATCCCCCATCCATCCCGGAGGTACGGTATCATGAAAAAACAAGGTTTACAGATCCTCGCAATCGTCCTCGGCGTGCTCGCGCTCGGCTACGGCGTCTACGTGACGTTCTTCGAGCGCAACGGCTACATCAAATCCACCGCGGTCATCGAGCAGATCGACGAGATCTTCTCGGGCGTCGACGGCGACGGCGCGAGCGAATACACCTACGACGTCTATATCTATTTCTCCACCGCGGAAGGCCGGACCGTCCGCACGAAGGCCGACAACTACAAGAGCAGCTACGCGGTCGGCAAGCGGATCCCGATCTGGTATAATCCCGAAAACCCGGAGCAGGTCCACGGGGACAACCGCCTCCTCGGCGTGATCCTCATGATCGTCGGGCCCCTCGTCGCCGCCGGATCGGCGTATGGCATCGTGCAGGACAAGCGCAGGGAAAACGGCGCAAACGCCTGAATTACATATAAGGAGTACGGTTCCGATGAAAAAGATTCTCTCTTTCCTTCCCCTCTTCTTCCTCGTGCTCGCGCTGACGGCGACCTGCGTGTCCGCCTATGCCTACGAACATGACCCGCGCCTCAATCCCTCCGCCATGCGGGATATCGTCTACGATCCCACGGCGGTCTACGGCTATTCCCCGAGTCCCGACGGCAGCCTCAGCACCTACGCGGCCTTCGACTGGACGGACGAGGATCTCGTCAACGGAGAGGACGGACGCCTCGCCCGGATCGCGTATCACGAGAGCCTCGACGAGATGTACATCCTCCTCGACGACATGAAGGCCGACGGCTGCTCCGCCGAAGAGATCGCCCGCGCGGTCAGCACGAAGCGCAACGAGATCCGGCTCGCGTCCTACGGGGACAACGCCGAAGGGCTCGCCGCGGCCAAAGCGCGCAATCTCGAGAAATACGGCCACGAGGAAGGTCCTCTCCCGGATGAGCTCTACGCGCAGTACGGCTCGTGGGAAGAGGTGATCTGGAAGGCCTTCAGCGCGAACGCGGGCATGGACGCCTGCCTCGGGCTGTACGACGAATATTACCCGCTCTACGTCGCCTCGGGCAAAATCGACGACGAGCGGGAGACGCCCGCCACGCGGGAATATGCCGCCGCCCTCCTCGCGGAAGCGTTTGCCTTCGCCTCGCCGGAGGAATCCGATTCGCTTGTGCGCTTTTCCGATGCCGGGGAGATCGCGGCGTGGTATGCCCCCTCGGTCCGTGCGGCGGTGACGTTCGGCGTCCTGCGCGGATATGAGGACGGCACGTTCCGTCCGACTCAGGCAGTGACCCTCGCGGAGGCCTGCGCGATGCTGGCGCGGTGCCTGCCGGAAGCGGATGCGAATACCGAGACGGAAACTGAGGCGATCGAGGGCGTTCCCGCATGGGCATCCGGGGAGATCGCCGCGCTGTCTGCCGCCGGGCTGCTGCCCGAGACGGATCTCGGGTGGAACGATCCGCTCACCGTGACCGCATTCCGGACGCTGATCCTCGTCGCGGCGGAGAAGGCTGCGGGATAAACAAAATCGTCTGTCCATCAAGAAAGTGCGTGCCTGTGCGGTGCGCACTTTTGTTATGAAGCGAAGCTAAGAACAGGGAGAACGGATTGCCACGTCGCGATCCTTGAGGATCGCTCCTCGCAATGACACAGTCTTACGTATTGCAGGACGGAATTTGAAGCGGCAACGCAAGTGTGCAAACGGGTACGCTGTATAAACCGGGTACGTGCCGTGTATTTAAGTGTCATTGCTGAGGAGTGAATTTCCGCAAGCGGAAACTCTTCGACGTGGCAATCCGTACCCCTTCTCCGGCCATGCCGCGCAAAAAGTGCGCACCTTCGCAGATGCGCACTCTTAAGAAAACCAAACCTCAATACACCGCCACGTCCCGCAGGGCCGCGCCTCCCGCGTCCTTCGTGATCTCCACCGCGATCTCGCGGGCAGAGAGCCCCTTGAACGGCACGATCCGCCGGTGGCCGACGCATTCGCTCTCATACACCGCCTGCCCGTCCGCGAGGATCCGGAATCCGCGGATCCGCTGACCCTCGGCGATCTCCTCCCGGATCGAGACGTACCGCACGGGGACTGCCTCCCCGAAGGTCACGGCGCACCGGCCCTCCGTCAGCGCCGGATGTTCGAGGATCGCCCGCGGCGTCCCGAAGGTCTCCCGGATGCGCTCACCGAACGCCCGGAACTGCGCCTCATCCTGGAAGTCCCCGTCCGTCGAGATCGCCATGCCCATGAGGAGATTCGCGTTCCGGCCCACCGAACGGATGTAGCAGTCGAGGAGCTCGTCCGGGGTGTAGAGAAGATCCTCTTCGCCCGCGCGCCACGCCCATCCGCCTCCGAACGCGCGGTGCGTCCGGTTGGGCATGTCGCATTCCGCGGGCCAGTAGTATTTCCCGTCCGGATCGCCGACGCCCGCCCGCTCGTCCGGGACCGTCCCGTCGTACCGCGCTTCGCCCGCATTCGTCGTCGCCCAGCAGTTCTCCGGCGCGAGCCCGTCCTCGTTCCCGACCCAGCGGATGTCGTGCGGCCAGTCGCGCGGACCCTGGAAGCAGATCGCGTGCTTCTGATGTTCCCGGAGGATCGGCGTCAGGTCCGGGCCTCCCTTCTCCGGCGGCACGATACCCCCGTCGAACCAGATCTCGAAGAGATCGCCGTATTCCGTCCAAAGCTCCGTGACCTGCGCCTCGACGTTCTTCACGTACGCCTGGTATTCCGGGCTCCGGTAGTCCCACTTCCAGTTGTCGTTGATGTTGTAGTACCCGTTGCACCCGGTGGAATAGTAGAATCCGGGCTTCAGACCGTATTTCCCGCAGGCCGCGGCGAATTCCCGGCAGATGTCTCCGCCGCCGCCCCGCCAGCCGGTGTGCGCGATGGAGAAATCGTTGACGCGCGTGTTCCAGAGCGAGAATCCGGTGCAGTGATTCGTCACGAGCACGGCGTATTTCGCCCCGAGCTCTGCCGCGCTGCGCACCCACTGTTCCGGGTCGAGCTTTTCGGGTCTGATCGTCTCCGGGGCCAGCGCGGTCCGCACCCGGTCGGTCTTGTACCAGTCCCCGCCGAGATCGGGGCGGTAGATTTCGAGGCAGTAGTGGATCAGGACGCCGAGTTCCATGTCCTGCCACGCGAGCTGTTCCTTTGTCGGTTTTGCGATGTACATGCTGTCTCCTCCTCAGATTATCCCTCATCCGCGCGGAACTTCTTTCGTGCCGCCGGATGCGGTTCGGAAGCTGTATTTGTGTCCATTATACGGCATTTTCCGGGAAACGAACTCCCCGGTCGTTTTTGATTTTGCTCAGAATCCGACAGTCCGGAGCCGGATCCAGTACAGCAGCAGAAGATGCAGCGGATAAAAAGCGTAGAACAAGAGCGGGACGACCCGTCCCCGGATGAACCCGCGTTTCCCGTTATACAGAGCGATCGCCGCGAACGCCGGTGCCACCTTCCACGTGCCGGAGAGGACGCAGCATCCCGTCACCGCGCGGAAAAGCGGCGCTTCCCGCAGCAGATACAGCAGGAGGATGAACCCGTATCCCGAGCATCCGTAATCCGCCCGGAGAACGGCGGCGACGGCAAGCAATGCAAGCAGAACGCACGCCGGTCCCGCCCGGTTCTGTTCCTCCGCCGAAAGGAAGGCCTCGGCGGCGCACATCCCGAGGAAGCCGAGGAACAGCGTGAAGAACACGTTCTGCCGGGCATACAGCAGCGTTCCGTTGTGCACCAGATCCCACGGGATCTCCGACAATACGCAGAACAGCAGCAGTCTTCCGCCGTATTTTCTGCGGTCATGCGTGTGGAGGAATCCCTCGACCAGCAGAAAGCAAAAGAGCGGGAACGCGCTGCGCCCGATCGCCCGCATCAGGGTGTACAGCCGGAGGCTCCTGCTTCCGAGCGAGAAGAGAACGATGTCCGAATCCGCCAGAAGATAAGCGGCGATATGATCGATCAGCATGGCGGCAACGGCCAGCACCTTGAGCCAGCTGCCGCTCAGAAACCGGAACTTTTCCGGGACAAGAGATGCCTGCTTCATGGGACACCCTCCTGATGGGATGGGAACACAGCGCATCCGTCCCGCGCATCCGCCGGCTCGCCGCATCTGTTTCCGCAGTTGTATTATACCAGCATCGGCGTGCACTGTCAAGATCAGAACCGGTATTCCGTCCGTCTGTCACTCTCCGGCGGACAAGGCAGAATCTGCGCCTGCCCTCTGGCTTTTTTCCGTGTTTTGCGCTATAATAGAGCAAACATCCCATCAAATCCGCCAAGGAGGATCCCATGCATCCCTATGACGAACAAAGGGAACGCCTTCTCGACGCTCCCTGTCACGTGATCGATTTTCTCCCGCGCCAAGTCCCCCCGGATCGCGGGCCGCAGTATTTCCCCGTCGAGCGCTACCTCACCGAACGCCCCCGCCTCGACGGCCTCTACCGCCGGTTCGCCCGGATCGCGCTCTGCCTCTCCTGCTATGAGGCCGCCGCCCTGAACTGTCCCCCGGAGGAGGACTGGGAGGAAGGGGCGCCGGATACCCTCGTCTCGCGGATCATGGACTGCGCGGCGGGCGGGTATCTCACCGTCCTCTTCCCCTCATCGGACGCGCTCCTCACCCTCGACGGCGGGGATCTGTACCTCACCGTCCATGCCGAATCCGGGGAATTTCTCGACACCGTCCGGCAGCTCGCCGCCGCGGAAGGGCTCTTCCTCCGGGAGGCGTGAGGACGGGAAAACCAAACGGTCGTTATTTTCCCTCTCCGTCCATCTCATCGCGCAGCTTCCGCATCTGACGGCTGTTTTCCCACGCGCCGCGGACGGCAAAATCGAAATCCGCGCCGGCGGAAATCATGCGGCATCCGAGCTCCATCCAGTACCGCTGCTCTTTTTCCTCCAGCGCGCCGATCGAGATCCCGACCGTCCCGCCGATCGCCTCGACCTTCCGGACGGTCTCCTTCACGAGCGCGATGTTCTCCTCGTCGTAGATCCGGTTCAGCTTCCCGATGGATCCGGACAGATCGCACGGGCCGATAATGAACGCGTCGATCCCCGGGACCGCGAGGATCTCGTCCAGCGCGTCGACCGCCTCTTTCCGCTCGATCTGCACGAAGCGGCAGAGCTCGTCCTCCCGCCGGATGTAGTCGTCCGCACTGTCCATCCCGTACCGGACCGCCCCGAGAGGACCGAACCCGCGGAACCCCCGCGGCGGATAATACGTCGAGCGGATCGCCTCGTCCACCTGCGCGGCCGTCTCCAGATTCGGGAACACGATGCCGTCCACGCCCATTTCGAGGATCCGCTTGACGTGCCCCGGCTCCTCCACGTGGGCGCGCACTACGGCGGCACATCCCCGCGCGCGCACGATCGTCACGCACCGCAGCAGCTCCTCGTAATCGACGGCGGTGTGCTCCGTGTCGATCCAGATATAGTCGTATCCCATCTGCGCGTAGGCGTCCGCCAGCACGAAATTCCCGAGGGAAAGATGCGTGCCGACGACGTGTTTTCGCGCGCGGATCTTCTCTTTCAGACTGCTCATGACCGTCTCCTCCCTGCCGGGGCCTCAGTCCACGAATCCCTTGCCGTTCCAGCGCAGGATCACCCGGTAGCCGAGTTTCGCGTACCACGGCCCGACGCCGGTGTAGTGGATGTATCCGTAGTCATAGCCGCGGTCCTTGAGGACCTGGGTCGCGCCCTGCACCATCTTCAGCCCGATCCCGCGCTTGCGGTAGGAAGGGATCGTCCCGACGCAGCCCGGTCCGCCGATCTTCACGTCGCGGCCGCCGAAGCGGAAGGTCCCCATCTCGTCGACGTCGCAGAAGCTGACCACGCGCTCGCCGTCGAACGCGCAGTACGCATGGGATGGATTGTTGTAATACTTGACCCAGCCGTCGTCCACCTCGGCCACGGCGCGGCGCAGGTTTTCGATGTCGCCGGAGAAGAATCCGAACGTGATGCCCTCGGGCACGGCGATTTCCACGTCATCCGCGGAGAAGGTGTGCAGATCGAGGAGCATCTCCTCGTAGACATCCTCATCCGGCATGTTCCGGATGAAGCTGTGCTCGAAATAATGGGGATGCAGCTGGTTGAAAAGATCGATATATTCGCTCTGCATGGCAGAACCTCCTGATTTTTTTCCTGATTTTTTATTATAAGATGGCGCCGCCGGACTTACAGCGGCAGGTATTTTTCGTACAGCAGCTTCGCGAACTCGCAGCTCGTGTACGCGGCGAATTTCTGATACTGGTCCGATTTCTCGCTGTTGGCGTAGTCGCACACGCTCTTCACCACCAGGGGCAGGGGACGGGGCTCCGGCGCGTGCAGGGCGGCATAGACGACCGCGTAGGATTCCATGTCCAACCCCATCGTGCCCTTGAACTGGGAATAGACCTGCTTATCGAGGACCTTGCGGTTGGCGACGACCGTGCTCCCGCAGGCCATCGGTCCGACGAGGACGTGGCACTGATTCTCCGGCGACGCGGCGGCCTCGCGCACACAGGACAGGATCTCCTCCGGCACCGCCACGCTGGTGGACCGCGGCAGGAAGCCCACGTCGCCGTAGGTGATGAACGCGGCCTCGGGGCTGACGAATTTGCCGACTGCGTAGTTCCAGACCACGTCCGGCACGATCACGTCCCCGTAGATCTGCTCCGCCACCTCGGTCAGGGCGACGCCCGCCGCGATCCCGACCATGATGAGGTAGTGCGGGCGGAAGGTGCAGATCAGTTTCATCGTGAGGGCGGCGGCTGCCGTCATCCCCATCTCGGCGCAGCGCGCGTGGAGAAGGCGGTATTCCCTCCCGTCCCGCGTGAAGACGGTCCGCTCGTATGCCTGTTCGTCCCCGGGGGTGCGGAATTCCTCCCACTCGTGGAAATGCCGGACGGCGGCGTATTCCGTCGCGGTGACGGAGAGGAGGGCGACGTCGCATCCGTAGTTTTTGTCCATATCGGCTGGCTCCTTTCGGCTCCGCGCGGTATCCGGCGGGAAGCCTTTCTTTTATTATACAGGATTCTTTCCCGGATTGCAAGGAGCCGCGCGCAGAAAACGGCATCCCGCCGGCGCAAATCCGCTGCCAAGGTGCGGGGACCGGTTCTCCGCCGTCGGATCGCGCGTTTTTTTAGAATTCTGCCAGGCAAAGTGATTGCATTTCGCTCCCAAACGTGCTATAATATTTCCATCCCAACACAGAAAGGAATTCTCCCACATGAAGACTTTATACGACGGCAAGACCAAGACCGTCCTGCTCGACGAGGAAACGGGCGTCGTAAACCTGCTGTTCAAGGACACCGCCACCGGTGAAAACGGCATGTTCGACCCCGGCTACAACACCGTCGGCGGAAGCGTGGAAGGCAAGGGCAAGATCGGGCTCCGCATCTCCAAGTATTTCTTCGAGATCATGGAGAAGAACGGGATCCCGACGCACTATCTCGGCGCGGACATCGATCACTGCCTCATGCAGGTGCGCCGTCTCACGGTGCCGAAGCTCGAATTCGTGCTGCGCTATTTCACCGCGGGCAGCATGTGCCGCCGGTTCACGCTGCCGGAGGGCATCCCCTTTGATCCGCCGTACAAGGAAGTCACCCTGAAGGACGACGAACAGGGCGATCCCCTGATCACCGAGCGTCTCTGCCTCATGAAGGGCATGCTGAAGCCCGGCATGTACGACGAGGGCCTGCGCCTGGTCGAGCAGGTGGGCGAAGTGCTCAAGCGGGAGCTCTGCGCCATGGATCTGCAGCTGATCGATTTCAAGATCGAGATCGGCTTCGACGAGGCGGGCAAGGTCTACGTGGTCGACGAGATCACGCCCGACATCTGGCGGGTCAAGGACAAGAACGGCGTGATTCCCAACCAGATCGACTGCGCCAAGCTGATCCTCGAGAAAATCTGACCGTTTTCCGCCTTTTCCGGGACAGAGGCAGCACGCTTCTGTCCCCGATTTCATCTTATACGAATCCCAGGCGAAAACCTCCGAAATGTTTTCGCCTGAGCCGGGAACGCTGACTGCGTTTCCGGACAATCCATATCGCAGATTCAGATTGGGATCTGTATTACCGGAGGGTATCATGAGCAAAAATGCATTTTCCGTATTCGTATGTCTCGCCCTGATTGCGTTTATCGCCGTCTGCGCCGTCCTATCGATTTACAAGACCCGGGAAGCGATCCGGGAACGGGATCGCCGGGAGCAGCAAAAGCGGGAAGAAGAACCGCCGCAGCCGCAGGACGAGGCCGACGGGGATGTGCAAACGGATGAGCCGCAGATCGAACAGCATTCTTGAGCAAGCGAAAACGCTGTATGCCCTGAAGGACTGCAACCTTGCGCAGATCCCGGGGCACGAGGGCGGGAGAAACCAGATCTTCGTCGTCCGCCGCGAGGGGGAGAACATCGGCGTTCTGCGCCTCTCTTCCCTCGGTGACCGAACGGAAGAGGACTATCTTGCCGAAACGGAGTTTGTCCGCTACCTGGCGGAAAACGGCGCGCCCGTGGCGGATGTGATCCCGTCCGTCCGCGGAAAACCGGTGGAACGCGCGGAGGCGGACGGCAGAGCGGCATTTATCAGCCTGTTCGCTTATGCGAAAGGGATGCTGCTCTCCGACAACGGATACCGATACCGGGACGGCGCTCCGCTGGACGAATATTTCTATGGCATCGGCAAAGCCCTCGGCGCGATCCACAGGCTTTCCCGGGAATTCAGACCGATTCATCGGCGTCCGGATTACTTCGACAAGTACAACCCGGCGTACTTCGACCGCCTGATCCCGGAAGATTGCGGAGAGCTGAAAAAGGCCGTCGCAAAACGCCTGGAGGCCTTCCGCGCGCTGCCGAGGGACAAAAACGTTTACGGCCTCATTCACTTCGATTTCAGCGACGGCAATTATCACATCGACATGGACACGGGCGCCGTGACGGTGTTCGATTTCGACAACTGCATGAACGGCTGGTACATGTTCGATCTGGCCAATCTCTGGCTTCACAACGAAGGCTGGACAAGGGGAGAACCCGACCCGAAGAGACGGTTTGATCGCATGCAGCAGTGCTTCGGCATGATCTTACATGGCTACGAAACGGAAACGGACGTGCCCGCAGACCTATGGGAAAAGCTGCCGCTGTTCATCGACATGGTGCTGATCGAGAATATCGCGGATGAACTCGAGCGCTGCGCGCGGGAAAAGGAAGAACCGGACCTGGAGGATTTTGAGGACGCGGCGGAATGCCTGATCAAAGACATCCCGTATGCGGGATTCAGAGAAGGGTTATGAATATCCGCCGCACCGACCGGCCGTTACGGAACGCTGAAATATGCGCGGTGCCGCCCGGACAACAGAAAAGCACTTCAAGTCTGACTTTGAAGTGCTTTTTCCATGCATCCGGCGTGGGGAGACTCACCCATATACCAAAACGAAGGGGCTGTTTCACCAGGGTCCTTATGCATTCTTCGGAATCGGATGCCTTTTATATGTCGCTTCGAAATGTTAAAAACAGTTTTTGCGATAACGGGAAACCAGAATATATGGGGAGATCAACAGGCTATATTTCCGCATACTTTTGTTCAGCACGATCCTGCCCTCTGCCGATCAGACAAGGCGGCGAAGAGCAGCGCAGACACCGCGTTCTTCTGTTGGATTCAGATCTTCACAGATGCGGTTACCCATACTCTCTGCTTGCGCCACCGGCAAGAGAAGGCTAAAGGTTACCGCCATGACGGTACTATTCCCCCCACTTCCATATAAAAGCACTCCCCGCCGAAGATACGACAGGGAGTGCTCTTATTAGGTTGCTGTGTTATTTGCTTTTGCGGTTCAGTTCACTTCGTCTCTGCGGCCGGAGTGTGAATTGGACCAGGAGCGCTCCAGCGCGGTCCAGTCGCGGTCGGGCAGCTTCGCAACCCAGTTCTCCACGGTCCTCGACCCTTCGGTGATCCACCGGAAGTCGTGGGAGTTGGTCGCTTCCTGAATGTCCGCGTAGTACCATGCATTGGTGTCCATGTTGTCCGGCCATACGTTCATCGCGTACCCGGGCAGGAGGTGATCCTTGTGCGGGGCGCGCTTCAGCGTACGGTTCACAATCGCGAAGGTCTCGGCGCGCGTGATGAGGTTGTCGGGCAGGAAGGTTCCGTCGCCGTAACCGTTCACGAGGCCAAGGGCTTCTGCCGCAGCAATGAAGCTGCTGTACCATGCGTCGCTCGAAACATCCGTGAATCCGCTGGTCTTGCCGCTCACATCCGCGGTGCCGAAGAAGCTGCTTGCGATCTTCGTCAGTTCCGCACGCGTGATCGGTTCGTTCGGACGGAAGCTGCCGTCCGCATAGCCGTTCAGGATGCCCATGTTGCTCAGCGTGGAGATGGCGTTGTTGTACCAAGCTTCCGGTGCAACGTCGGTGTACGGATTGGTCTGGCTCCAGTAACGGTCACGTGCCGCGTCGGTCAGCAGGCGGAAGAAGATCGTCGCTACCTCAGCTCTCGTGATGTTCTGGTTCGGACGGACCGTTCCGTCGGGATAACCGACACTGTACGCCACGTGGTCGTCAATCAGGTTGGTAAGCGTGTTCGTGACGGTAAGAATCTTGCCGCTGGCCGGACCGGGGGAGATGGGTTCTTCTTTGGTTCCTCCAACTCTCGTATAGCCGTCAACGTTTTCTTCTATCACGATATACTTTTCACCGATAGCAATCAGCGGTACTGTGATTCCGGTGCTGTACCACTTATTCGGATCTCCATCCAAAATCCGGGAACCATCGAGTGTTACGATACCAACCACGGCGCCGTCTCGTTCACGTACCACTGTGAGTGTAACGGGGCGACGTGTTCCATAGGCGTTGTTATCGTCATTCGTCCACTCTTTGACGACCAAAATGGGAACCCAAATATTGGAAGGCTGTTGCGGAGTTTCGGTAGATTCAGTATTTACACCAGGAACAACAATGGGATCGTTGCCTTCCCGATCCTTACCGGTTGCCGTTGCGATGTTCGTGACACTCTTAGCCACAACGTCTTCCTGGGTTACGGTATAGGATGCTTCGTATTCCTTGCTTTCGCCAGGTTTCAGCGTATCGATCGTCCACTCGTCGTCGGTCAGTTCGTCCGTGACCGTAATGTCGCTGATCGTCAGGTTGCCGTCGTTCGTAACCGTGATCTTGTAGGTGATCTTCTCACCCAGCTTGTAGGCTTCGCCTTCCGCAGGATTGGAGGTCGTCTCCTTCTCGACCTTCAGACTCGGATTCGGATCTTCCGTCGGGTCTTCCGTGTCATCATCGCCGGGATCGGTCGGATCGTCAGATTCGTTGTCACCCGTCGCCGTGGCTTCGTTCTTCACGCTGCCCGCCAGAATGTCTTCCTCCTTGACCGTGTAAGAGCCGGTTACCGTTACGGATTCTTCGGGAGCAAGCGTGATGCCCGTCGTCTTGACACCTTCATCAAACTCAAAGCCTTCAAGCTCGTCGTTGATGCTGATGTCGCTGATCGTCAGGTTGCCGTCGTTCGTGACCGTGATCTTGTAGGTGATCTTCTCACCCAGCTTGTAGGCTTCGCCTTCCGCAGGATTGGAGGTCGTCTCCTTCTCGACCTTCAGACTCGGATTCGGATCTTCCGTTGTAATTGTGGCTTCTGCGGTTTTTTCGATAGAATCGATCTTCGCTTTTACAGTGTTTTTAAAGGATCCTCTTAAGATATCTGCTTCAGTGATCTTATAGGTCGCGGTAGTCTCAATAGTTTCACCTGCGCCAACATTCTCAAAGGTGTTTTTCGTCAGAGTGACGCCTTCGATTTCGCTCAAAGTGATCATCTTGGCTTCATTGTAGATGTTCTTCGCTGTGATAGTAAAGGTAACCGTTTCGCCAAGTGCGAACTTTTTGTTCTCGGCACTCTTGCTCACAACCAAGTCATCGGGAACGTTTTCATCAGTGATTATCAGCTTGCCAGGTGTCTTCGTCTTCAGCGTATAGTTGTTCGTGCTGTCGCTGCCGTCTGCCTTCGCTACCGCAAAGTCTTCGCCGTAGCTACCCGTGTAGGTACCTACCAGCGTGCCTTTCGCAGGTGTGTAAGTGATTGTTGCAGTTTCGCTGTCAACAATTCCGGTAAAGGTGTATTTTGTCTCGCCGGTATGTTCTTCACCGTCATATACGACGTCTTCTGCATCTTTAACGGAAACTGTCACTTCCTTCGGATTGATCATCAGCGTGCCCGTAGTGCTCTTGTCGATGTTCGCAAACTGATCCGTTACGTCTTCGTCAGCCGAGTTATAGATGATGAAGCTTATTACTGCATTGATCGCCTTCTCACCTTCACCCGGTACTACGTTCGTTACGGTACCGTCTGCCATCGCCGACCACGTGAAGCCATCCGGAACACCCGTCACCGTGAAGTCGCCGTGAGTCGTCTTCGTCAGCGCATTTCCGTCGTATGTCTTGCTGCCGCTGCCCGGAACTACCACGATCGCTGCCGTGTTCGTCGTGATCGTAAGATCTCCTTCCGTCTTGCTGATCGTGTAGTTCTCTGCCTGTGTGCCGTCCTTCAGCGTGTAGCTGAATGCGTTCTTTACCGTGCCTGCCGTCGTGATCGTGCCGGTGAATTC
>JAFZPN010000064.1 GCA_017550315.1 Clostridia bacterium | reverse complement strand
TGTAGTACCCGCCCATGATCGCCGCGTAGAGCAGGTAGCCGAGGACGAGCAGAACGGCGAAAATGCCCACAAGGATGAGGGTCAGCTCTCCCAGAAAGCGGAAGATGTCCGCCGAGAATCCGTCCGCGATCAGCGAGATCAGGCCTATGATAAAGATCGTAATGGCGACGGCGATCCCTATGGCCTTGGCGGTCGCGATAAAGATCGTCGGGTTTTTGAATAAGCTCATTTCGTAGGTCCAGCGGTATTTTGCGCCGGATGCTTCAATGGATTTTGTCTGCATGGTTTTCCTCCTATAGGTGACCCTCTTTTGTTGACTGCTCTACTCTTCCACCCATACGTAGTGGTAGTAGGTGTTAATCTGATAAGCACTGAGCGTACCCGAGAAGCAAATGTAGAGATCGGATTGGGACCCGGTGTTGCCTTTGGGGACGGTCCCCTTGAGTGTCGCCTCATTGTTTTTGCTGTAGCTGGAATATGTGTGGTATCCGGTTTCCTTGCTGCCTTCTGTCGTATGCTCCTGCTGCGGCATGATATTGTATTGATCGTCGTCCGTGCGGAGATAGGTGTAACTGCTCGCGTGCGGTTCCCACATGAACCGGACGGTCGTCTGCAGGTTCACGCCCTGCGGATGTCCATCGCTCTTGCTGTAGCTCACTTTCACGTCAACAGAAAGCACTTCTTCCGGTTTCAGTATGGACGGAGGCTGACTGAACGTGGTGACTGCCGTGCCTTTTTCGCCCGTGCATTTGCCTTCGTGTGTTTTTTCCTCCTCCGCCACGCCCAATCTGTAATCGTCCCCGAGATAGGTGCTTGTCCCAGTGAAGCCCTCTGCGGCGGAACCGCTGAGGGTTGCATCTTTGTAAATATTATTCATGAGGGCGTCCGATTCTTCGCTCCAGGGGTTTGTCGCTTCATGCGGTTCTTCCAGTGCCTTCGGGTCCGCCAGCTTCCAGTATCCGGTTTTCTTTTCCTCCGGCTTTTCTTCCGGCTTGCCGTCCTTTCCGGAGCTGTCCTCCTTGTCTGTGTTCGGGAGGGTCGTGTCCTCCTCGTCATCTTTCAGTTCGAACTTGACGGGGATTTGGGTATCCCAGGCGTACATCTGCAGCTCGTTAAACTTATCCCTGTAGCCTTCGACTCCTCCGATCGGCGATAGAAATTCCTCTCTCTCCATCAAATTCAAAAGCTCTTCGGTTTTCCCGTCCGTGACAAAACTGCGGTGTTCCCAGTCCGCAAGCCCGTCTGCTTTTTGTTTATCACCCTCGATGGAAACCTCCGTGGGACAGTCGAACCGGAGATAGTGATAGACCGTCGTCTCAAGCAGAACCTTGTTGTTTTTGTTCGCTTTCAGAATGAGAGGACTCTCCGTGGGGGCCTGCTCCCTGTTGTACGGGTTGAAGCGCGGGGAGCCGACGTTTTTAAAGCTGAACCGGTAGGACGCGAGTTCCTCGAAGGTGTGCTGCTTCTCGGACTGATCCTCGGTGAAGAAGGTCACACGCGTGTTCAGAAGCGGGAGAACCTTGCTGTAAACATAAGCCCGCGTCTCCTTGATCGCTTCCCTGCGCTGCTTGTGGAAAAACTCGGCGATGATCTCGTGCGTGTTGACCTTCAGGGCGGAAATCGCGTTCTTCTTCATGGCGGCTTCCCTCTCCGCGCTTGTTTTGAGGAAGCTCTCTTCATCGTTCGCGCTTGTGTAATCCGCGCCGCCCTCGTCCCAGATGCGGAAGATTTCATCCCAGAGGTCGGCGCAGGTCCAGTCGGGGTGCGCGTCCTTGTTCTTATCATATGTTTTCGCAAGGATGCTTTCGAGCTCGGCCCATTCGGCGAGGGCCTTGTTGTCCTTCCTCAGAGCGGCGAATTCCGAGCGCTCGGACGGAAAGCTTGTCTTATTTGCCCGCCCGATTTTTTCCGTGAAGCTGCCCTCGGCGTCCTTCAGAAAAATCCTGACATACTTCTTGCACCCTTCGCGGAAAGCCTTCTGCCTCACCTCGTAGGATTCGTCGAAATAAGCATCCGCAAGATCCTCGTACATCTTCGTGTACGCGTCGTAGAAACCCTTGGGGTCCTCCTTGTATTCCTCGGAGAGAGTGTTGAGAGCCATCATCCATCCGTTCCCACGTCCGTCGACGACCTTCTCCGGCTCGTCCCGATAAATATCGGCAGCCTCTTTCCCGGAGGGCAGATCAGCGTTCTTCCAGAAGGCCCAGCTTCTCTTGAGATAACCCCGTTCCGACGCGTTTCCGCAAAGATACGTCAGGTAGGCGACGTCCTGCACCGAAGTCGGGTAGCCCATCGGAGCCATCTCGTCCGCGACGTATCCGGCGATGGTTTCCACGCTTGACCACAGGAAAATCCCCACGCCCGCAAGTGTCGCGGCAAGACCGATGCCGGTTCCGGCGAAAAACGCGGCGCCCAGACCAAGCACACAGCCTGCCGCCCCTTTCCAGTTGTCAGCGACTATGGTTGCCGTATCCACGCCGCGGCTGTACTGATCGGCGACCTTGAGGGCGAGAATCATCGTGCCGACGGTCAGCATGACAGGGCCGAGCGATCCGAGCATATTCCCGGAGGTCCCTTTGATCACATCGTAGGACTTGCTGAGGGCGTCCGCTCCCTGCGATATGTTATCGTTAGCAAAGCCGAGCGCGTTCGCGGCCCTCGTGGCCGAGCTGTCCTTCGGGATGCCGCCGCCGTTCTTTACCATTTGTTTCAGGATCTCGAGGCTCTCCCCCCTCTGCCCGTCGATATACTTTGAGAAATCCGCGATTCTCAGAGTCCTCACCGGGTAGAGATAATGGCTCGTTCCCTCATATTTCGGCTTCATCTCCGAGGGGAACTGGAGGAAGATGGATTTCCCATTGGCAGTGTATTTTGAAATCGCCTCGGAGGCGTCCTCCTTGATCACACGGAGCGCGCCTTTCGAGAAATGCGGCATGTACGCGGTGAGCGTCGCCCCGTCCTCGGAAAGATCGCAATAGGCGTCCTCCCACTTACCCGTATCCTCATTGAAGACAACGAATCCCTCGATATCCTCTCCCTCCGCGGGGATGGTGATCACGGCGTCCGTCAGGAATTCGTGCTGCCCGGACGCCAGGGAGAAGTCGTAGGTATGGAGCGTGGTCTCCGTGACAGCGTCATCCTTCACGGGCAGCCGCCTCACGGTCAGGGTGTCCTCTTCATTCTGGAGATTCCACGATTTGAGATCCACTCGGATCCCGAACTCCGGGAAATCCGCCGTCGGATCCTCCTGCGAGACGGAAGCGGTCAACGTCTGTGCCGCGTCGTATTCCGCCTGGGTGAAGGTCACGTCGATGAAGGCGGGGTTCCCGGGGGAGTTCTCCGCCGTGACCTCGGGCATGTTGTCCTCGAAGAGCTGCATGTCCTCCTCGGTCAGTCCCCAGGTTTCGAGCAGCAGGCTGGCAAGATCCTCCGCGAAATCGCCCGGATCCTCCTCTGATTTCCCCTGCATGACGCCGATCTTTCCGCGCAGGAACCCCGGATACTTGAATCCCGCGATACATAACTGCACCGCGAGAAGAAGGGCAAGAAAGACGCTCAGTCCCCGTGTGCTCTTTTTCGTTTTCGGCGCGTTCTGTGCCGCCTGTCTCTCCGTGCGGACCCGCTGCTGATAGCCGGGCTGCATGTAAGTCGGCATTCCCTGTGAGGCGGGTGTTTGACGCGCCGGAGAGGGATCCTGCCGCGGCATCCGCGTCTGGGAAGCCGGATCGTTCACTTTTGCGCCGCAGAATACGCAGAACGCAGCGTCCGGCGGGAGTTCCTTTCCGCAGGAAGTACAAAACCGCTTTCTCTCCGGCGTTTCAACGGTTCCCGGATCGGACGCCGGGAACTTTGTGCCGCAGTACTCGCAGACACGCGCGTCGTCTCTGTTGTCCGCGTTGCAGGCGGGACATTTCTTTGCCATGACGATCTCCTTTCCCCTTACGGACGGACCGATCCGTCGTTTTCCATGTATTCAAAATCACTCACGTCGACGCCGCGATCCCGGTAATAATCGAGGACCGTCCTGTGACCCTGCTCTCCCCGCCACGAGACGAGGATCCAGATAAGACACGCGAGATTCAACAGCAGCAGGACGATGTTCAGAACCCGCCTGCCGACCGAAGTCTTTCCGTTTTCCATTTCCATGAATCCCCCCTGTTCCGCATCCAGTCTCCAGTCGCTAAGCCGGAACTGAGCATTTTTTTGTTTCATACTCATTATATCTTACTGTCCCGGACAGACGCAAGAGTTGACAAGAATTTGTCGTTGAAAAATTTTGTGTCGATTGATTGTTTTCGCGTGGTTTTATGTTATACTAAAAGACAGCACAGATTTTGAGGGGTGATCGACATATTCCGTGAAAAGCTTATCATATGGGTTCTTTCTGCATGGTGTGCGTCCTTTCTTGTTCGACTGTTCCGGCTTTGACCCCGGTTCCGTGTGCCTTCGTCCCTGCCCGGGGGCAGAGGGTAAATGCGGCGGAGACTGCCGGTTTCGTTTTCTGTTCGTTTCAGGCTGGCTGTTCCGCTGTCTGTTTGCCCGCCACCTGCTTTTCTCCCCTTTACGGTCTAGTCATGCCGATGACGGCAAAGGAGCCGTCCGGCGCGTCCATTTCTCCGACGGCGAACTGCGCGTCCTCATACTCATAGAAGGCTGTAATCCGAACCGTGCCGGGGCCGCTCACCGTCAGCGATCCGTTTGAAAAGGAGCCGGAGAACACGGTGTCCTCCATGTCCTCCTCGTTCATCCACTCCCCGTCTCCGCCGTACAGGATGAGATACCAGTCGAAGAGCATTTCCACTTTTGAATCCGTGCCGGAAATCGTGAAGTTCAGAAGCTCGCTCGCCGTGACGGCTTTCCGGTCCGGCGTCTCATAGCGGATGAGCCCCTTCCATTCACCCGTGATCTCCCGGAAATCGCCGAGAGGCCGCGCGTCAGACGGGATGTCCCCGAGGATGTTCTGCTCATACCATGCTTGAAAATCGCTCGATTCCGGGCGGCTGACCGTGCCGAAGCGGGACGCGCCGTCCTCGGGTGCGGGATCCGGTTCGGCGGTCTGTCCGTAGTCCGGCCCGGGCGTCTGATCGGCCGCCGGGGGAGCTGTCTGTCCGCTGTCGGGCTCCGTTGGCGGATCGGCCGGTTCTCCGCCCGCGGGACCGAGGATCCAGTTGTCCGAGCCGCCCCCGATACCGCCCGGGGAAGTCCCGTCCGGCGTGTTCTCGTGAGAGACGCCGCCCTCGGAGAACGCGTAGGGGATCTCCGGCTTATCCGACACGGGTTCCGCGTATCTCTGCGTATACCACGACGTGCCGATCCAGACAAGGAGCCCGAGGTCGAGGAGCAGAAGCAGCGTGTTGAACAGCCTCCTGCTCCCGTTTGTTTTTTCGTTTGCCATGTTCACCTCCTCGTCCCGCGTCATTTCGGAGCGCGCAGAATGATCAGGAACGAAATGTCCTGCTGCTCTGTTCCGCTGGTTTCCATCACTTCCGCCATGACTTTGGCGTAGCGGTCGTTATGCCACCATTTAAACTCTCCCGAACCGTTGAGATTGATTACGGCTCTTTTCAGCTTCGTTCCGGATTGATCGAACTGGAGGGTGACCGTACCGCCGGAACTCTGTGTCTGCTTATACTCCTTCGTCAGCGAGTAACTGAAGAATTCGGCGTATTCGCTGGCGGTGTATTCCTCTATTTTCATCCCTTTATTGATATAATACTTCCGGTCCGAATCCCACGCTTTCTCTTCCTTATAGGATCCTTTGATCGGCGGGGGATCCTCGAGCGTGTATTTCTTTATGATCACACCGTCGTCCTCGGACTCTTCCGTCAGCGTGCCGTTCAGAGTCACGGCGTCTCTTTTGAAAGTAAACACCATGGATTCGCCGTCTTCCCCGAAGCTGCTGTTTTTCCATACGTAATCAATCTCGTTCAGGGATATGCTGACCTTATCCCCCGTGACGGTCACGGTGTTGTCCGCGCCGTAGGGCGTGTACGTCAGCCAGCCGCCGTTTTTGGCGTTCTCGGTCGGCTCTTTGTATTCGATCGGGTCTTCCGATTCCAGCACCATCTGATAGGAGCTGCTCGTCTTCTTTTCCCCGCTGAACATCACGGGAACCTTCATGTCCTTGATGTTGTACCTTGCCTTTTCTCCGAGAGTCAGAAGAAGCCCGTTATCCGTCGATTTGGGATCGACCTTCAAGGCGACGTTCTTCCAGTCGGCGAGGGCCGGGTCCAATTCTCCGCTTCCGCCTCCGATCCGCACCTTGGTCGGACAGCCCCACATCAGATAATGGAAGACCGTTGTCTCGAGCAGGACTGGATTCTTGGTGTTCTGCCGCAGATACAGCTGGAAGGCCTCGCTGTCCCGGTTGCCGGGCAGGAAGAGGGGGTTCTGCACATTCACATCGAAGGCAAATGTATATCTCGGCGCGCTCGAATCGTAGAGAGAACGGTAGGTTTCGGACGAGGTGTACGTGGTCCCTGTCTTGAGGCTCTTGTCGTGCGCGTAGAAAGTGATCCGCGTGTTCATCCACGGCAGGATTTCATAGTACAGCTTGATCCGCGTTTCGATGATCGCATCCTGATACTTCGTCAGATAAAGGTTGTAGACGATCTCGTTGGTGTTCGCGTACAGCCCTTCCCGTGCACGGCTCTCGTACCCCGCCCATTCTTCCGAGGAAGGATAATAGGCGTATTTGCCCGCTTTCACATCAGCGAAAATGTCGTCTGCGGTCTTGCCGTTCACCGTCATGTCCCGGTAGATGTTGGACCGGCGTCTGAACTCCTCCACCGAGATGCCGAGCGCTTGTGCGTCCTTCTCCGGGTTTCCGGCGAGGATCATGTACGCCTCGTCGTTGTAGTAGTAGAGGCTGCCGTCCTCCATGATCCGGGCGAGCGATTCGCGCCAGCACCGGTCCTTCGTCTCCTGATCGAGCATGTCATATCGCTTGATAAAGAACTCGTACATGGCTTCGGCGACTTTCTCCAGAAGAACCGGATCGTTCTTGTACTTGTCGAAGACATAGTTCAGCCCGTTTGCCCATCCGTTTCCTGCGGCATCCGCGTGATACCCGTACAGCGCGGTCATGACGGCCTGAACGGCGTCCGGATGGGAGGCGAGCGCCTTGCAGGTGGGCCAGTCGGTGCTGTATTTAAACTGCTTGTCGTTTTTGCAGATTTCGGTGAGATAGTAGAGGTACGCGCCTTCCTCGAGGGTGCGGGGACGTCCGAGCGGATTTTTCTTCTTTGCCTCTTCCGCCAGCTGATCGCCGGTCTTCGTCGCCATGTAAATGCCCACGCCGACGACGGCGCAGACGGTTGCTCCCGCCGCGAGAACGGGCGCCGCCGCGACGGAAGTGCCCGCGACCGCGACCGTCGTTCCCGCAGCCTTTGCAGCTCCCGCCGCGTAGGTCAGCGCGGAGCCGATGGTGGAAACAAGCGCGGACGCCGCTCCCCATTTGTTGGACTCCACGATCTTGTCCGCCGCCACGCCCCGCCGGTACTGATCCGACACGCGCAGCCCGAGCAGCATGAGCCCGTATGCGTTCAGCGCGTAGCCGAAGCCGGTGTTGGCGGCTTCCGCCTTTTTGGGCAGATCGATAAAACCGGTAATGGTCTGCGGAACGGACGCTTTGTCGCCGTACTCCCCGAATGAGGAACAGGATTCGGAAAGACCCGCTTCCGCCGGGATGCCGCCGCTCTTCGTCACGATGTCCTCGAGGATCGTGTCCGCGCGGCCCGTGTCGTTCAGGAGGAATTTCTCAAAATCCGGCGTACCTATGACGCCGACGGTGTAGAGGTAGTGGCTCGTGTCCTCGTACTTGGCCCGTCCCTCGCGCGGATAATACCCGAAGACGGATTTGCCGTTTTCATACCGGAACTGCTTGATCGTCCCGAGCCCTTTCTCGAGCATTTCGTCGGTTTTGGACTTCGCCGTGCCGGGCGTGAAATGGTCCATATAGAAGGTGTAGCTCTTCCCGTCCGGGGAAAGCTCGTAGTACGCTTCCTTCCACAGGCCCGTATCGGGGTCGACCGTCAGCACATTGTCCAGCCCTTCCGTCCCCTCGATCGGAACGGTGATCGCGACGTTCGTTGGGAACCGGTCCTGTCCGGATGCGAGAGAATAGTCGTAGGTGTAGAGTTCCGAGCCGGAGAGGGGATCCGTTTTGGTCGGCATGCGCCGGACGATGAGGGTGTCCTCTTCGTTCTCGAGATTCCACCATTTGAGATCGACGTGAATGCCGAACTCGGGAAAGTCCGCCGTCGGATTCCCGCGCGATACGGGCGCTGTCAGCGTCTTCGCCGCGGCGTATTCCTCTTCGGTGAAGGAGAGGTCGAGAAACGCCGGGTTTCCGGGCGAATTGTCCGGCGTGACCTCGACCGGGTCGTTCAGCGCGTCGAGCAGCTGCTCCTCCGTCACGCCGAGGAAGGACGCGATCTGTTTCTGATAGTCCGTCAGTTCCGTCTGGATAGGAGCGGTCTCGGAAGCGCCTTCGCCCGCGCCCGTGCCGCCCGAAACGGAAACGCCGCCGTTTCCCCGATCCTTCAGAAGAAATCCCGGATATTTGAATCCTGCGACGCAGAATTCGACGACAAGCATGAGGGAAAGAAAGAGGCTCAGTCCCCGGGTGCCCTTCTTTGTTTTTGCCGCGTTCCGCGCCGCCTGCCGCTCCGCCTCCCGTTCCGCGCGGACGCGCTGCTGATACCCGGGCTGCATATAATCGGGAAGCCCTTGAGAAACCGGGGTGCGGGGAGGAATGGGAACTTGCCTCGCCGCCGGATCTGGTGCCGGAGCCGCGCCGTTTCGCTTCGCTCCGCAGAAGGGACAGAACGCGGCGTCCGCAGCCAGGGGTTTCCCGCAGGCGGAGCAGAACCGCTTTTCCGCCCCTGCTCCGGGGGATTCCGGCTTATTCTTCTGAAGTCTTGTGCCGCAGTATTCGCAGACGAGGGCGCCGTCCCCGTTGTCCGCGTTGCAGGCAGGACATTTCTTTGCCATGATGATCTCCTTTCCCCTTACGGGCGGACCGATCCGTCGTTTTCCATGTTTTCAAATTCACTCACGTCGACGCCGCGGTCCCGGTAATAATCGAGAACCGTCCTTTTGCTCTGCTCTCCTCGCCACGAGACGAGGATCCAGATAAGACACGCGAGATTCAACAGCAGCAGGATGATGTTCAGAACCCGCCTGCCGACCGAAGTTTTTCCGTTTTCCATTTCCGTGAATCCTCCCTGTTTCGCCTCCAGTCTCCAGTCGCTG
>JAFZPN010000063.1 GCA_017550315.1 Clostridia bacterium | reverse complement strand
CTCCGCCGCCGTCCCCGTAGCCGTATGCCACGAGCCGCTGGCAGTTCGACTTCTTGTCGCGGATCTCGCCGACGCATTCGGTGAGGGTCTCGACGTCCGGGATCAGGTGCATGCGGTTGAGGTGGGTGATGACGGAGGTCCCGTCGATGCCGCGCCAGAGGAACGTGTCGGCGGGGAACTGGTTGCAGTCGTTCCAGCTCATCTTCGTCGTGTAGACATACTGCACGCCGCAGCCCTGCATGATCTGCGGGAGCGCGCCGTTGTAGCCGAAGGTGTCCGGGAGCCAGAAGGAATCGGAGCGGTAGTTGAGGTATTTCTCGGTGAACCGCTGTCCGTAGAGGAACTGACGGACCATTGCCTCGCCGCCCGTGATGTTGCAGTCGCATTCGACCCAGACGCCGCCGTTCGGCTCATACCGGCCCTCGGCAACGCGTGCGCGGATCCCCTCGAAAATGTCGGGGTAGTATTCGCGCATCCAGTCGAGGTGCAGGGCGGAGGACTGGATGAAGGTGTATTCGGGGTAGCAGTCCATCAGGTTGAGCGCTTCGGCGTAGGTCCGGGCGCACTTGCGGATCGTCTCGGACACGGGCCAGAGCCATGCGGTGTCCATGTGGGAGTGGCCGAGCACGCCGATCTTGCCGCGGGATGCCTCGCCTCCGGTCTTCTCAAGCGCGGGCGCGATCCGGCGGCGGATCTCCGTGAGCGATTCGCGGATCTCGTCCTCGTCCGCGGAAAGGGGATCGGCGATGAGGACCGGGAAGGCGTCCATGAGGCATTCGTGGGCCTTCATCGCGACGAAATTCTCGCCGGGGAGCTTCGCGATCTGGAGCACCGTTGCGAGATCGAAGACGAAGTCGCGCAGGAGGGGATCGAGCACGCAGATGCGGATGCCGCGGTAGGAGTGCGTGAAGGTGTCCGGCTTCGATTCGTCCCGGCCGTACTGATCGTAGGGCTGGGTGCCGAAGCAGGTGTGTCCGGCGTAGCACTCGAACGCGAGGTCATAGGTCTCGCCGGCTTTCGCGTCGTAGGAGACGAAGAAGCAGGGGTGCATGCCGCCGATGAAATTGTTCTTGGAGTTGATGATCCCGGCGGGGACGTCGCCGCGGAAGCAGAGGATCTCCACGGCGTCGGCATCCGGAACGGCGCAGAGGATCTGTCCGTCTGCCTCCTCCGGGACGGTCACGGTCGTGCGGAGCCAGAGATTGCCGTATTCCTCGCCCCATGCCACGCCGTTTTCCATGGGCTTCATGGCGGAGGCGTCGGGCGGCAGGCGGAGGTGATCCTTCGTCTCGCAGCCGAGGACGCCGTCCGCGTGTCCGACGGTCTTGACGATCTGTTTGGCGTAGAGCCTGAGCGCGCTCTCGAACTTGCGGTAGGTCCGTTCGATGTAGGTGGGATTGTTCATGATACACTTCCTTTTCTTATGAAATGCTGCCGGAAACAGTATAGCATATTTTCACCCCGATTGCAAGAAATTTCCGCGAGGATTTGGCAAAACCTGTTGCACGCGGCGAGAATCCCGTGTATAATGAAAGAAGACCGGGAAGGCCCGGAACTTGTGTCTATGGAGGCAGATATGCGTCTATATACGATCGAAAACCAGACTTCTTTCGCGTTCTCCGCGGAGAATCCCACGGGGACCCGGGACGGCGGAACGCGCGGCGGCGATTGTGAAAAGCGGAATCCCTGCATCCGGATCGAACCCGGCGAGGATCGGACGCTCGCCGATGTCGAAGGTCCCGGGATGATCACGCACATCTGGTTCACCGGCTACGTCGGGCATTCGTTCATTCTGCGCATCTACTGGGACGGCTCAGATTTTCCGTCGGTCGAAGCGCCCGTCTCCGCGTTCTTCGGATCCGCCTATGACGAGAACTTCGAGACCGCGGAAGGGAGGTATTCGATCCTCAACTCCGCCCTGCTCCTCGTCGCGCCCGGACGCGGCTTCAACTGCTATTTCGAGATGCCGTTCCGCCGCCGGTGCCGGATCACGATGGAAAACCGCGGCAAAAATCCCGAGACCCTTTACTATATGATCTCCGGCTGGCGGGGCGAGATCCCGGACAACGCCGGTTACTTCCATGCGGCCTACCGGCAGGAGCATCCGGTCGTGCGGGGCCGTTCCTACACGGTCCTCGACGGCGTGGAGGGGCAGGGGACATTTGTCGGCGTGACCCTTGCCGCCGGGATGAACGGGAACAACACCTGCTGGGTCGAGGGCGAGGCGAAGATGTATCTCGACGGAGAGACGTATCCCTCCTTCAATTACACCGGTACCGAGGACTATTTCTGCGGCTCCTACGCCTTCGGAAACGACATCATCCTGAATCGCTACGAGCCCTTCTCCGGTCTCTATGCCGGGATGTACGCGATCTACGGCAACGACCGGGAGAAGCAGTACAACGGCCAGCAGCGATTCCTGCTTTACCGCTGGCACGTCAAGGATCCCGTCCGTTTCCGCACTTCCTTCCGCATGGTTCTCGACAATCTCGGCTGGACCGGACCGCGCTACGACGATTACACGACCGTCGCCTACTGGTATCTGGACAGGCCGGCGCAGATCCCGTTCGTGCTCCCTCCCGACGACGATTTGGTCATGAAATGAACCGAAAACGGGAAAAGTCACGAAAAACCGGCGCAAATCCGCTCAAATCCGGTGCAAGTTACCCCATTGACAAAGTCAGCGGGGCGTGTTATAATGCATCAAGCGAAAGCGAAAAGACGGTGACGAAGACGCACGTCGGTCATACAGTCCTTACAGAGAGTCCGCGGCGGTGGAAGGCGGGCAGGGCGGAGCGGCGCGTATCCCTTCTGAGTCGGGAAAAGGAAAGCCCCACCGGGTGAGTAATGATTCCCCGCAGGTGCAGCGTGAAAGGCACGGGACTTATACGAGTCCGCAGAGAGGCGCGTGAGCGCAATTTGAGTGGTACCGCGGATAACATCTATCCGTCTCAAAGGATTTTGGGGCGGATTTTTTGTCGCCCGTCAAGCAAAGGAGCTGCCATGGAAAGCATCATCAAAGAGGTCGCGAACCGGATCCGCGAAACCCGCCTGATCTGCGAGATCAGCGAGGAGGAGATGGCGTCCTGTACGGGCGTGACGGTCGAGCACTACCGGGAACTCGAAGCGGGGGAGGCCGATTTCTCCTTCACCTTCATCTACAAGTGCGCGGCCCGTCTCGGCATCGACACGACCGATCTGCTTGCCGGCTCGAGCCCGACGCTGAAAGAATACAGCGTGACCCGTGCGGGCGGCGGCCTTCCCATCGCGCGCCGGAAGGGATTCCGCTACAACAACCTCGCGCCGCTCTTCAAGGGCAAGATCGCCGAGCCCTTCCTCGTGCGCGCGCCGTACAATCCTGCGGAAACCGACGCTCCGATCCGTCTCTCCCATCACGACGGCCAGGAATACGACTACATCCTCACGGGCAAGCTCAAGGTCTCGGTCGACGGACACACCGAGATCCTCGGCCCCGGCGATTCGATCTATTACGACAGCGCAAAGCCCCACGGCATGATCGCGTGGGAAGGCGACTGCACCTTCCTCGCCATGACCATCTCGAACGGCGCGCCTGCCTACGACTATCCTGACACCGTGCAGGAGGAACCCGTCCCCGAAGAGAGCGTCGAAAACAAGCTCTCCGAGCTCCCGCCGGATCCCGTCGCGCTGCGGTTCATCGACTGCGTCGAGGAAAACGGCCGGCTGAAAGAGATCCGCTTCAAGAACGAGGACAAGTACAATTTCGCCTACGACACGGTTGACGCCATCGCCGCGAAGACCCCGGACAAGGTCGCGCTCCTGCACCTCGACCGCGAAAAGCACGAACGCCGCTTCACGTTCCGTGAGATCTCCCTCCTCTCGAACCGCGCGGCGAATTACTTTGATTCCCTCGGCATCCGGCAGGGCGACACGGTCATGCTCGTCCTGAAGCGGCACTGGCAGTTCTGGATCGCGTCGCTCGCGCTGCACAAGCTCGGCGCGGTGGCGATCCCGGCGACCCACATGCTCGTCGAGCACGACTTTGAGTACCGCTACAACGCCGCGTCCGTGAAGGCGATCGTCTGCACGGCGGACGGTCAGACGGCGATGCACGCGGAGAACGCGGAGAAGCTCGTCGAGCAGGATCTCATCAAGATCATCGCGAACGGAAAGCGCGACGGCTGGCACACCTTCGACGAGGAGTTCATGGCCTTCCCCGAGACCTTCGAGCGCCGGATGAGCGCGTGCGGCGAGGAGACCATGTATATGCTCTTCACGAGCGGGACGACCGGGTATCCGAAAATCGCGGCGCACAGCTACAAGTATGCGCTCGGCCACTACATCACCGCGCGATACTGGCACAACGCCGATCCGGAAGGCATCCACTTCACGATTTCCGATACCGGCTGGGGCAAGGCGCTCTGGGGCAAGCTCTACGGTCAGTGGCTCTGCGAGAGCTGCGTCTTCGCATACGATTTCGATAAATTTGAGGCCGACGACATCCTCCCGCTCTTCCGTCGCTACCACATCACGACCTTCTGCGCGCCGCCGACCATGTTCCGCTTCTTCATCCAGGCGGGGCTCGAGAACTACGATCTCTCGTCCCTGAAGCACGCCACCATCGCGGGCGAGGCGCTCAATCCCGAGGTGTTCTACCGCTTCAAGGAATACACCGGGCTCTCCCTCATGGAGGGCTTCGGTCAGACGGAGACGACCCTCGTGATCGGCAACTTCGTAGGCGAGACGCCGAAGCCGGGTTCGATGGGCCATCCGTCCCCGCTCTTCGACGTGGACATCGTCACCCCGGAGGGAAAGAGCTGCGACGTCGGCGAGACCGGCGAGATCGTGGTCCGCACGACGAAGGGTGTCCCCTGCGGCCTCTTCAAGGGGTATTTCCGCAACGAGGAGGCGACCCGCGAGGCATGGCACGATGGCTGCTACCACACCGGCGACACAGCCTGGCGCGATGAGGACGGGTATTTCTGGTCTGTCGGGCGCATCGACGACGTCATCAAGTCCTCCGGCTACCGCATCGGTCCGTTCGAGATCGAATCGGTCATCATGGAGCTGCCCTACGTCCTCGAATGCGCGATCACAGCGGTCCCGGACGAGATCCGCGGCCAGATCGTCAAGGCGACGGTCGTCCTCGTGAAGGGCAAGGAGGGCTCGCCGGCGCTCGTCAAGGAGATCCAGACCTACGTCAAGGAGCACACCGCGCCGTATAAATACCCGCGTATCGTCGAATTCGTCGACGAGCTGCCGAAGACCATCAGCGGCAAGATCCGCCGGGTGGAACTCCGCCGCCGCGACGAACAAAAATAAGCGCCGATCCGCACAGGTCGGGAGACTTCACGGTCTCCCGACGCTTTATTTTCGGAAAAAGTTCCCGTTTTCCGTTGAAATTCCCGGATCGATATAGTATAATATACACAGATTCATTCCCCGACGAAAGGATGATCGCCCATGCGCATCGTATTCCTCGATCTCGACACCCTCCGCCCGGATCACCTCGGCTGTTACGGCTATTTCCGGAACACCTCGCCGAACATCGATTCCATCGCGGCGGAAGGCGTTCGCTTTGATCGATATTACTGCTCCGACGCACCCTGCCTCCCCTCCCGCAGCGCGCTCCAGTCCGGGCTGTTCGGCATCCACAACGGCGCGGTCGGACACGGCGGCACGGCGGGAGACCAGATCCTCGAGGGCGAACCCCGCGGATTCCGTCAGGAGTTTGCCCGCACCAACCTCTTCCAGCAGTTCCGCCGGGCAGGGCTTCACACCGTCTCGGTCTCCACGTTCGCGGAGCGGCACACGTCCTACTGGTTCTACGGCGGCTTCAACGAGATGTACAACATCGGCAAGGGCGGCGGAGAACGCGCGGATGAAGTGGCCCCTGTCGCGATCGACTGGATCCGGCGTCACGGCGCGGAGGACAACTGGTTCCTGCACATCAACATGTGGGACGCGCACACCGCCTACCGCACCCCGGAATCCTTCGGCAATCCCTTCGAGGGAGACGATTTCTTCGATCACACGTGGATGACGCAGGCGATCATCGACGAGCAGCGAAAGGAAGCCTCGCCCCACGGCGTCCGGGAGATCGGCATGTACAACAACACGCCGCTTCCGTGGTGCCCGCGCCAGCCGATGGAGATCCACGACATGGACGAGTACCGCAAGCTCGTCGACGGTTACGACTGCGGGATAGCGTACATGGACATGCACATCGGGTACATCCTCGACGCGCTCCGCGAGGCCGGGGTCTACGATGACGTCTCCTTTATCATCACGGCGGACCACGGGGAGAACATCGGCGAGCTGAACAGCTATTCCGAGCACTCGACGGCGGACAACATCACCTGCCGCATCCCGATGATCGTGAAGTGGAAGGGCGGCATGAAGGGCATCTCGGACGACAGCCTGCGCTACAACGTCGATCTCGCGCCGACCGTGGCGGATCTCTTCGGCCTCGAACCCGCGCCGCACTGGGACGGGACGAGCTACGCCGCCACCATCCGCGAAGGAAAGCCCGTGCCGCGCGAATACGCCGTGATCTCCCAGATGGCGCATGTCTGCCAGCGGAGCGTCCTCTATGGCGACTGGCTCTGGATGCGCACCTACCACGACGGGTATCACAATTTCCCGCGCGAGATGCTCTTCAACATCCGCGAGGACTTCCACGAGCAGCATAACGTCGCCGCGGAGCATCCGGATGTCTGCGACCGTGCCGCGCATTATCTCCTCGACTGGTTCGACGAGAACATGATGACCCAGCGGTGCGGGATCGACCCGATGCAGACGGTGCTGCGCGAAGGCGGCCCCTATCACACGCGGGGCGAGCTCGCGGGGTACGTCGAATTCCTGCGGAAGACCGACCGCGCGGACGAGGCCGAGAGGCTCATCGCGCGCCACCCGGACGAGCTTTAAATTTCACAACCTATGATTTCTGATCCAAGGAGGATTCAAATATGTTCAACCTGGCCGACTTTCTCAACACCTATATCATCCCCTACGGCTTCAAGCTGGTGCTGGCGATCGTCATTCTGATCGTCGGATTCCTGCTCGCCAAGGGCCTCGCCAAGTCCCTCTCCAAATCGAACGTCCTCTCGAAGGCCGATCCGAACGCGCAGAACCTGATCGTGAACATCGTAAAGACGGCGGTCCGCGTTCTGACGGTCTTCACCGCCGTGATGGTTCTCGGCGTTCCGCAGTCCTCCGTCGTCGCGGTGATCGCCTCCTGCGGCCTGGCCATCGGCCTCGCGCTTCAGGGCGGTCTCTCCAACATCGCGGCAGGCCTCATCATCATGGTCTGTAAGCCGTTCCACGTCGGTGACTTCATCATCGCGGGCGACATCACCGGCGTCGTGCAGGAGATCGGGCTCTTCTATACGAAGGTCCTGACCCCGGACAACCTGCTCATCACCTCTCCGAACTCCACCCTCTCCGGCGCGACCGTGACCAACCTCTCCGCCGAGGAGATCCGCCGCGTGGACTTCGATCTGCGCGTCAACTACAACACCGACATCGAGCTCACCCGCAAGGTCCTCCTCGCCGTGGCGCAGAGCAACGACCTCGTCCTGAAGGAGCCCGAATCGCAGGTGTTCATCCATCAGCACGACACCTCCGCGCTCGGCGTCAAGCTCCGCATCTGGTGCAAGTCCTCGGATTACTGGACGGTGTACTTCGATATGTGGGAAGACGTCAAGAAGGCCTTCGACAAGTTCGGCATCGAAATCCCCTATCAGCACATCAACGTCATCGTCGACAAGGACGAGGAAGAATAAGCGAAAGTCTCCATTCCATCGAAAAAGGCTGTCAGCAACGGCAGCCTTTTTGCGTGATAGGAATTTGGTTTTGCCTTTCTCACGGCACCTCGTCGAGGAAAACGTCGTCTCTCGCGAGGAGAGCAGCGCAGTCGCGGATCGTGTTCTCCGCTTTTTCGGATTCTTCCTCATAAAGGTCCGGATCGAGGCGCGCGAGGGTTTCACGGTCGTAGACGCTGTAATTCGAGCGGATGTTGTTGTGCGGCTTCTGATAGAAGATCTCGTCGCTGATGAACGAGCCGATCGAGACGTGCGTCTGTTCGCAGACAAATCCGTGCTCCGCTTCGAGGAGGTTCTGGCCGAACATCACGCTTTTCTCATTGCGCAGGCCGAGCAGGCACAGGAGCGTCGGCATCACGTCGATATGCCCGCCCGCGACGGAGAAGGTCTCGGTGACGCCGCTGCCCGGGATGTGAATCAGGAGCGGCACGTTGAACTGATCGAAGAGGGTGTACGGCTCGCCCGTGAGAGCACAGACCCGCTCCCCGATCACGGGATCCGCACAGGGCAGGGCGTAGTGGTCGCCGTAGATCACGATCACGGAATTGTCGTAGAGCCCGATGGCGTCGAGCTCTTCCATGAATTCCCCGATCGCCCGGTCGTCGTAGTTCACGGCGTCCATGTAGAGGCCGAAGAGCGTTCCGACGTCGCCCTCCTCGAGATTGATCTCGCGGTCCTTCGGCGGGATCGAGTAGGGATAATGCGAAGACAGGGTCACGAACATCGCGTAGAACGGCTCCTCATATCCCGCGAGGATCTCGGATGACTGGCGGAAGAATTCCCGGTCGGAGAGGCCCATCGGGAACATGTCCGTCTCTTCGAGGTCTTCGAGCGAGATGAAATCGTCCATGCCCTGTCCGGGATAGGCGAGCGAACGGTTCCAGAAGGTCTCCGTGTAGCCGTGGAAGGCCAGGGCGGTCGTGTACCCGTTGTCTTTTAAGAGCGTCGGGAGCGAGTAATAATGGTTGAACGGATAGAGGACGTATGCGCCTTCGTCCTCCGGCCCGAAGAGGGAGTTGTTGACGGCAAATTCCGCGTCCGCGGTGTTTGCGCCGCCGATCTGATAGTAGTAGTTGTCGAAGTAGAGCGTGTCCTCCCGGAGCATCCGGTTGAGGTTCGGGGTCAGCTCCTGCCCGTCGTAATACGCGCCGAGGACGAAGTTCTGTAAGGCCTCCACCTGAATGATGATGACGTTGCGGCCCTCGGCGAGCCCGTACCAGCGGCTGTCGGACCAGTCGGGGGAGGCGTATGCGGATTTATCGACGACGCGCTTCGCTTCGCCGCGACCGAGGGTGGTGAGGATGTCGCGCGTGTGAAAGACGAAGACCTCGTTTTCCATGTATTCGGCCCGGAAGCCGTCCGTGCGGATCACCCCGACGGCGCAGACCGCGCTGAGGAGCAGGCCGCCTGCCAGGGCCCAGACATGTCCGAGGGGCTTGTCGAGATGCGCGCGCAGGAAGGCCGCGGGTCGGCGCAGGAAGGAGCGGTCGAGGCCCTTTTCGATCAGATCGCGGTCCGCCCACAGGAGGAACCACAGCGGCAGATCGATGATCAGGGCGATGTGACGCGGCTGGAGGAGCCCCATGACGGAATCCGACACGCTGCCGATCTGCCATGCCATGAGGAGCAGCGTGGCCGACGGGAGCTTGGACGTATAGGCATGATAGACCGCGTCGACTGCCAGGATCGCGGAGATCGCGAAATAGAGGACGTTCGCCGTCATCCGCGCGGTTTTCCCGGGCAGGAGGGACGCCGCGGTCCACGCGAGGAGGAGGATCCCGGTCGTCGCGAGGGAAAACGCGGCCTCGAATCCGCCGAGCATGAGGGGCGGATAGAAGATGCGGCATTTGATATAGAGAAGCACGGCGAATACGGCGACCCGGACCAGATCGCGCCGCGCGGGCTTTTTTTTCATCGGAACAACCTTCTTCGGAGTGAGTTCAAAGAGCCGTGGATCCGGTTTCCTCCATTATAGCACATTTTCCGGCTTTTGGAAAGGGTCTCGGACAATCTTGCGCGAATTTCCCGGAACATGGAGGAACCGTTTGGCCGCCGTGACTGCCTGTCCTGTCCGGGAGACGACAAACAGGACCGCGCGCCGGAGCGAACGGTCCCGTCTGAATGTTTTTAATCCATACTTATTTGATCCGGATGCTCTTTGCGAGACCGGGGAACTTCACGTTCTCCGCCTTGCCCGGGCAGAGCGGGTATTCGCCGAGGCAGGTGAAGAGGAACCACGCTGCGGTCGTGCCGTTGTCCTCGTCTCCGGGGAAGCCGTCCGGCTCGTCGGAGAAGTACCCGAGCGCCGCCTTGTGTGCCCAGTACGCCGCCTTTTCTGGATGCCCGAAGTACGCGTAGATGAAAGGCAGGTGGAACGAGGGCTGATTCGAGATCGCGAACTGGCCGAGGTCGACCGCCGCCATCTCCGTCATCTCGTGGATCTCGCCGCCGTAGCCGTGGACGCGGTAGTCCGGTTCTTCGGCGAAGAGGGCGTCGAGCTTTTCGAGCAGCTTGTCCGTGCCGCCGTAGAGCTCCGCGAGCCCTTCGAGATCGTGCGGTACCGCGAAGGTCGACTGCCATGCCGACGCCTCGGTGTATTCGCCGCCCCATTTGAGGGGATCAAAGCCGTCCGCCATTTTGCCGTCGGTGTCGCGTCCGCGCATGAAGCCCGTTTCGGGATCGAAGAGATTGGCGTAATTCTTCGCACGCCGCTCGTATGCGGGAACCAGATCGTCCCGGCCGAGCGCCTTCGCCACCGTTGCGATGCACCAGTCGCCGTAGGCCGCGTCGAGGGTGAGGTTCACGCTCTCGCCGTGCTCGTTGCGCGGGACATAGCCGTACTTGACATAGGATTCCGCGCCGTTGCGTCCGAAGCGGGGTAGGGGACCGTTGTGATTCGCGTGGTTCAGCATGCCGTCGAGGGCGTCCTCCCACGTTTTGCGGGAGCCGATCCCGTTCACAACCGCCGTCGTGATGACCGCGTCGATCAGGGTGGAGGGCATGCACCCGACCTCGCCGATCGAGATCCAGCGGGGCAGCCAGCCGCATTCGCGGTAGTCGTTGACGAAGCCCTCGAGCATCTCGGCGAATTCGTCCCGCGCGATCTTCGCGAACAGCGGATAGACCGTGCGGTAGGTGTCCCAGAAGCCGTTGTCGGTATAGCGGGGACCTTCATGCACCGTGCCGTCGTAAGGCGTATAGTGGATCATCTTTCCGTCCGCGTCGAATTCATAGCATTTGTGCGGGAAGAGGAAGGTGCGCCAGAGGCAGGTATAGAAGGTGCGGGTGAGCTTTTCCGTGTCGAATTCCGCGTCGATGCGCCCGAGCCGCTCTTCCCAGATCGCCTCGTTTTCCGCAAGGATCTCGTCGTAGCACCGGCCCCCGATCTCGCGCGCGAGCACGCCTTCCGCCAGCTCTGCCGAGAGATAGGAGGTCCCGAGGGAAAATTCGAGCGTCTTCTTCGTGAGCGCGATGTGGCAGAAGCCCTTTTCCGTGCCGTCCGCGCCGATTTTCGTTTTTTCAAAATCGACGTCGCCGGGCGCAAACCGAAGGACGAAGAACATCTTGAAATTCGTCGCGATGTCGCCGGAATGCCCGGTCGTCGTGCCGATCACCTCGTTCTTCTCCGGGACGAGGGTGTAGGTGTAGTCGCCCATGACCGGCAGGAGCGAGAGGACGGAGGGACGGTCCGTATCAAAGGCGAGACGTCCGACGGCGCCGCGCTCCGTAGGCGTGACGGAGAAGGTGCAGCGGGAGCGCAGGAAGCGGATGCCGACCTCAGCGGGGGTCATGACGTCGTCCGCCGGACGGTGACCGCCCCATGCGCCGCCGCCCGAGGACGCGACGATGTCGTTCTGCGGGGTCATGAGGAAGGTGCCGTAGTCCGAGATCCACGGGCTCGGCTGATGCGTGAGGCGGATGCCCTCGATGCTGTGGGAATCCGGATGATAGTACCAGCTTCCGTTGCGCTCGGTCTGCGGCGCGAACGCGGTCATACCGAACGGACGCTGCACGAGGGGGAGGGTGTTGCCCTGGGAGAAGCGGGGAACGGATTTCGTCCCCTGCCGGATGTTGACGAGGGAAATTCTCTTCATGGAAGACCTCCGTTTGATGGATTTGTCTCCATTATACAGGATTTCCCGCCGGAATGCAAGGGGGCAGGGAGAAGATCGTCGGAAAAGCGCGCGCCGGACTTGACAAGGCGGGAAAATCCCGCTACAATATAGGAGAAGCCTCGCGCGAGAGGATCACGCCGTCCCGCCAGAGATGGGTGATCGTCTTGCGCCTCGTGCGCTCGCCCGATACGGACAGGGACAGCGAGAGCGTCACCCGCGTGCCCGCATCGCATTCCTCGACGTCCGTGCCGCAGCGGTAGAAGATCCGGCGCGCATCCCTCCCGATCGCATCGAGCGCGGCCGCGTAGAGATCCTCCGATGCCGTCCGGTAAAACCGGTTCATGCGCGCGGCGTCTTCCGGCGCGTCCGGATCCTCGAAGACGGGCAGGACGAGGAGAAATCCGCGTCTCCCCTCGCGGCTGATCCGGAACTCCCGCCACGTACGCATGCCGATCCCTCCCGAACAAGGATTGTGCCCCATTTTATGCTCGAAAGGAGCAGCTTATGCCAGAAAATGCCCCCCTTGCCGACCGGGTCCGCCCGACCTCTTTCGATGAAATCGCGGGACAGCGCCATCTGTTCGGGAAACAGGGGATCCTCTCCCGGATGGTGGACCGCGGCGTCATCCCGTCGATGATCTTCTTCGGCCCGCCCGGATGCGGCAAGACCACCGCGGCCTCCATCATCGCCGCGCGCGCCGGGAAGACCTTATACAAACTCAACGCCACGACCGCGAGCCTCAGCGACGTGCGCGACGTGGCGAAGGACACCGGGACGATCCTCGGCTCCGGCGGCATCCTGCTCTATCTCGACGAGATCCAGTATTTCAACAAAAAGCAGCAGCAGTCCCTGCTCGAATACCTCGAGGACGGGCGGATCACGCTCATCGCCTCGACGACGGAGAATCCGTATTACTACATCTACGACGCGCTCCTCTCCCGCTGCTCCGTGTTTGAATTCAAGCACGTGGACGCCGCGGACATCGAAGCGCGCCTCCGGATTGTCGCGGGAAAGGTATATCCGGATGCCGTGGTCTCCGACGACGCCTTCCGGCTGCTCGCGGACGCGGGGGCGGGGGACGTGCGGCGGTCGCTTTCGATGCTTGAAGTCGCGGCAGGCGCGGCGGATACCGGAGAGGACGGCGGACCTATCATTGATCTCGATCTCGTAAAGTCGCTCACCTCCTCGGTCAGCCAGAGCAATTTCGATCGCGACGGCGACGTGCATTACGATCTCCTCTCCTGCCTCCAGAAATCGATCCGCGGCTCCGATCCCGACGCGGCGGTCTTCTATCTCGCCCGGCTCCTCGAAGGCGGGGACCTGATCTCCCCGTGCCGGCGTCTGCTCGTGATCGCGAGCGAGGACATCGGGCCCGCCTATCCGATGGCGCCGGTGATCGTCGAGGCGTGCGTGCAGGCGGCCCGAGAACTCGGACTGCCTGAAGCGCGGATCCCGCTTGCCAACGCCGCCGTCATCCTCGCGACCGCGCCGAAATCCAATTCCGCGATCTCGGCCTACGACGCCGCGGCGGAAGAGATCCACGCAGGGCACGGCGCGGAGATCCCCCTGCATCTGCGCTCTCCGAAATTCCGGGGCTACCTCTACCCGCACGCCTACCCGGGCCACTGGGTGAGGCAGCAGTATCTCCCGGACGATATCAAGGACAAGCAGTTCTACGAATTCGGCGGGAACAAGACCGAACAGGCCGCGAAGGCGTATTTTGAGAAGATCAAGGGAGGACATGAATCATGAAAAAGCCCGATTTTGCCAGCCTGCCCGCCTCCTTCCGCGAGGAATACCGGCGGCACATCCTGCTGCGCGTCCTCGGATCGGCGGTGCTTTTCGCCGCAGCCGCCTTTCTCTGCACCCGCCTTGATTTTTCCGCCCTGCGCTATCCCGCCATGGGGATCGTCATGGTCTTTGCCGTCGCCGCCGCGCTCGCCTGCATCCTCTTCCGGCTGCATGCGCTTTTGAGGCCCTCGTGGCAGGGGACCGTGACGGAGGTCGGCGCCTTCGAACGCATCCGGTCCACGGGAACGCGCGGTCAGCCCGGACGCCGCATGATGGTCGAGGTGACCGTCGACCGCGGCGAAAAGAAGCCGTATGTCCTCTCCCTCTTCCGCGCGGATAAGATCGCGGACGGCGCAGCGGGGGTGAACCTCTTCCAGACTCATGCGCCGTATAAGGAGGGCGACACGCTCGTCTACCTCCGCGGACTGCGCTATCCCGCGCGCTTCGGCGTCACCGTAACGGACGAGCTGTTCGAGCCGGAGTTCGTCTGTCCCTTCTGCGGGGAGTTCTATACGATGGAACGGAAGACGTGCTACCGCTGCGGCAGGACGCTCCTGTTTTGAGCCCAAAAACCTCCGAAAAACTCCGAAAAAACTTTGAAAAACCCCTTGACACGGAAAGGGGTTTGTGCTATAATACCCTCGTTGTTGAACCAAAGACAGCAGGTTACCGTAAAAGCGATCCCGCCACCCTGCCGAGGAGAGACATGAATACCGAGTGATTCAGTCTTTTTTCGTGCGTGCGCGGAGAAAGACTTTTTTGGTCCCCTGACAGCTTATAAGGAGGAAACCCAATGCCCAGCGAGAAAATTTTAGAGCAGAAGAAAGTCATCGTGGAAGGTCTTGCGGAAAAGATGGGCCGCGCCGCATCCGGCGTTCTCGTCAAGTACGAAGGCATCACCGTGGATCAGGATACCAAGATGCGCAAGGCGCTGCGCGAAGCATACCATGCGGCGCACCAGCTCCGGGTTCTGCTCGATGTAGGTCCCTACCACGAAGAAGGCCGCCGGAGCTCCGTGCTTCGCCAGAGCGTCCAGAATGGCCGCCG
>JAFZPN010000062.1 GCA_017550315.1 Clostridia bacterium | reverse complement strand
GGCATGGTACAGATGGCGCTGGACAAGATCAACCACGAAGACATCTGCCAGCTCGACGACGAGCGCAAGGCGCAGATGGTCGCCAACCTTCTGGTCGTTCTCTGCGGCAACCGCGACGCGCAGCCCATCGTGAACACGGGATCGATCTATTGATCCCGCCGCCCGACGCATGACGGAGAAGGACAACAAGAAGCAGATCCCGCTGCGGGTATCGAAAACGCTCTATGACGAGTTGGCGCGCTGGGCGGAGGACGATTTCCGCTCGATCAACGGACAGATCGAATATCTCCTGACGGAAGCGGTGAAACGGCGACGCCGCGGATCCTCCTCCCCGAAGGACGATGACGAGACCACACCGGCGTCCGGGGAATCTGCGGACAAATTACCATGAAAAGTCCGGGAGACGGCATGATGCTGCCTCCCGGCTTTTTCTTATGCCGCGAAACAAAATCCGAAAGCGCGCATAAAATCCTTGCAATCCCCCCCGCTTCGTGCTATAATATAAACTGTAATATTATGTAAAGGAGTCCATGATGATCATCCCGAAAATCGCGGTGGGGGATACCCTGTCCCTCAAAAAGAAACACCCCTGCGGCTCCTTTGACTTTGAGGTCCTCCGCGTCGGCAGCGACATCCGCATCGTCTGCCGGGGCTGCGGCCGCGATCTGACCCTCCCGCGCGAAAAGCTCGAAAAGGCCATCCGCCGGATCCGCCATCCGGAAAGCGCCGAAGGGGCCGAATCCGGGATCGAAGGAGGAACACCGTGAATCTGCTCCTCGATCCCGCAGCGAGATCCCGCCGGCGCGGCACGCTGTTTTGGTGCTTTGCCGTCCCCGCCCTCGCGATGGCCGCCCTCTACGCCCTGATCGAGGTCTACCCCTTCGGCAAGAACTCCGTCCTTGTTCTCGATCTCAACGCGCAGTACATCTACTATTTTGAAGAGCTGCGCGAGATCGTGCGCTCCGGGGATTCGATCCTCTATTCCTTCAAGCGCGCGCTCGGCGGGGAGTTCATGGGCATCTTCGCCTATTACCTCGCCTCGCCCTTCTCGCTCATCACCGCGCTCTTCCCGAAGTCCATGATCCTCGAGGCGATGTACTGCATCCTCGTCCTCAAATGCGGCTTCACCGGCCTGACCTTCGGTTATTTTATCGGGGAGAAGTTCTCCTTCCGCCGCAGCGTGACGGTGATGTTCTCCGTCCTCTACGCGCTCACCTCGTTCGCCGTGGTGATGCAGCACAATGTTATGTGGACGGACAACCTCATCGCCTTCCCGCTCATCCTCGCGGGCCTCGACGGCCTCATCACGCGCGGGCATTTCCGCATGTTCACCCTCGCCCTCGCCTACGCGGTCCTCTCGAACTTCTACATCGGCTACATGGTCTGCCTCTTCGTCCTCCTCTGGTTCTTCGTCCGGTATTTCTCCCTGACCCCGGCGGAGCGCAATCCGGCGGACGAATCGGCGCATTTCATCCGCTCTCTCGTCCGGGTCGGCGTCTTCTCCCTCCTCGCCATCATGATCGGCGCGGTCATCCTCCTGCCGACCTACTATTCCCTCTCCTTCGGCAAGCTGTCCTTCTCGACGCCCGACTGGAAGCCGAAGCAGTATTTCGAGTTCTTCGACATTCTCACGAAGGCCTTCTTCGGCTCCTACGACACCGTGCGGCCCGAGGGGATGCCCTTCCTCTACTGCGGCACCCTCGCCCTAATCCTCACCCCGCTCTTCTTCCTTCCGCGCGACATTCCCCTGCGCCGCAAGATCGCGTTCGGCGGGATGATGCTCTTCTTCTTCGTCTCCTTCAATCTCTCGACCCTCGACATCCTCTGGCACGGACTCCAGCGGCCCAACTGGCTCAACGCCCGCTTCGCCTACATGTTCACCGCCCTCGCCCTCTGGATGGCCGCGGAAGCCCTCGTGCGCATCCGCCGGATCGGACACCGGGCCGTCCTCGTCTCGGCTGCGGGATGGTGCGCGATCCTCGTCGTCGCGTCGAAGCTCGGGGAGGAGCACCTGCCCACGTTCCGCGCGATCTGGGCCGGGTTCTTCTGCCTCGTCCTCCTTGCGGCCCTCCTCTGCGCCGCGATCCGGTCCCTCCGCGGCAGTCCGAAGGCCGCCCGCGCCGTCACGATCGCCCTTTCGGCTGCCGTGTGCCTTGAAGCCTTCGGCAACGGCGCCGCCATGATCGACGCGCTCGACGAGGACGTCTCCTACTCGAACCGGCGCTCCTACCGCCAGATGATCGACACCTACGAACCCGCCGCCCGTGCAGTCCTCCGGGACGACGGCTTCTACCGCTTCGAGAAGCTCGTGCACCGCAAGAAAAACGACAACTTTGCCCTCGGCATCCGCGGACTCTCCAATTCCACCTCCACCCTCAACGCGCGTGCCGTAGCCCTACTCGCGCAGTTCGGCTACGCCGCGCAGTCCCACTGGTCGATGTACGTCGGCGCGACGGCGGTCACGGATGCCCTCTTCGACGTGAAATACGTCATGGTCGACGAGACCGACACCAAGCCCGTGATGAACTACATCCACGACCTCTACGAGCTGTACGACGCCACGGACACGCACATCGACATCTACGAAAACCCGTACGCCCTCTCCATCGCCTACGCCGTGGATCCCGCCGTGGAGGACTTCCCCCTCTCCTATGACGAGGACGACTACACCGATCCCTTCACCTACATGAACCGCCTCCTCTCGGCGATGACCGGGGAGACATGCGAGGTCTGGCACCGCGCCGAGCTCGTCTCAACGGATACGCTCGGCTGCGACATGATCTTTGCGACCGGGCACCGGGGATACGAAAAAGAGGGATCGGGCGGCGCGAGCGTCACCTTCACCGTCAAACCGGACAGGGCGGGCGCGCTCTACTGCTACTTCCCCGCGCGCTGGCCGAGGGAGGCATCGCTCCTCCTCAACGGCTCGAAGATCGGCTCCTATTTCGACGGGCAGAACCTCTCGATCCGCGAGCTCGGCATCTTCGGCGAGGGCGAGGAGGTCGAGGTCACGCTCGTCCTGAAGCGGGACGAGATGTACATCCGCTCCGGCATCGGGTATTTCTGGACCTTCGACGAGGACGCGTTCCTCCATGCGGTGAGCCTCTTGAAAGACGGCACCATGGACGCCTCCTCCGAGCGGGACGATCTTGTATACGGGACCGTGACAATCCCCGAAGGCCGCGAGCTGCTCTTCACCACCATCCCCTGGGACGAGGGCTGGGTCGTCCGGGTCGACGGGCAGGAAACGGCCGCCACGCCGGTCCTCGGGGACAGCCTCCTCGCCGTGGAAGTCCCCGCCGGGGAACACGAAATCGAATTCGAGTATGATCCGGCGTGCGTGCGCCAGGGCCTTGCCCTCACCGCGGCGGGCACGGCGATCTTCACGCTCTGCTGCGTTTTTGAAACCAAACTGCCGACCAAAAGGAAGAAACGGAAATCATGATCGAGACATTATACGGAAAAATCTTTGAAATCAATGCATCCTCCTGCGCCGTCGTCATCGAGTGCGCGGGCGTCGGCTACCGCGTGACCGTCACCGCGCCGACGATCGCGAAGCTGCCCTCCCCGAAATTCGGCCCGGACGGCGTCGCCCTCGATTCCCCGCCCGTCCGCATCTACACGCACATGGCGGTGCGCGAGGACGCGGTCGAGCTCTACGGCTTTGCCGACCGGGAGGAGCTCGACATGTACAAGCTCCTCATCTCCGTCTCCGGCGTGGGACCGAAGGCCGGGCTGTCGATCCTCTCCCTCCTCACGCCCCGCAAGCTGGCCGCCGCCGTCGCCTCCGGAGATGCCCACGCCATCGCGCGCGCGCCGGGAGTCGGACCGAAGACCGCGTCCCGGGTCGTGCTCGAGCTCAAGGACAAGATCCCGAAGAAGTTCCCGCAGTTCGCCTCCCGTACCGCCGCGGAGGAAGGGGACGTCACCCCCGCCGCCAATCCGACCGCCGCGCTCGCCGATGCGAAGGAAGTGCTCGCCACCCTCGGGTACAGCAAATCGGAGATCACCGCGGCCCTCAAAAACGTCGATCCCTCGGCGGAAGCGGACGTCATCATCAAGAACGCCCTCGCCGCGCTGATGAAAGGATAATCCATGGACGAAGAATTTGACTACGAAAACCGGATCATGTCCTCCACGATGACGGCGGAGGACCGGGAAAACGAAAACGCCCTCCGTCCGAAGACACTCGACGAGTACATCGGGCAGGAGAAGGCGAAGGAAAACTTAAAAATCATGATCGGCGCGGCCAAGCTGCGCGGAGAGCCGCTCTCGCACCTGTTGTTCTACGGCCCGCCCGGACTCGGCAAGACCACCCTCGCGATGATCATCGCACAGGAGATGGGCGTGGAGCTCAAGATCACGGCGGGTCCCGCGATCGAGAAGAAGGGCGACCTGACGGCCATCCTCGCGGGACTGGGCGACGGCGACGTGCTCTTCATCGATGAGATCCACCGCCTCCCGCGGACGATGGAGGAGATCCTCTACCCGGCGATGGAGGACTTCGCGTGCGACTTCGTGATCGGCACGGGTCCCGCGGCGCACAGCATCCACCTGCCGCTCTCGCACTTCACCCTGATCGGGGCGACGACGCGCGCGGGTCAGCTCTCGCGGCCTCTGCGGGACCGTTTCGGCGGGCAGATGCGCCTCGAGCTCTACACGCCCGCGGAGCTCTCGATCATCGTGAAGCGGTCGGCGGCCATCCTCGACGTGCCGATCGACGCGGACGCGGCCCTCGAGATCGCCTCCCGGTCCCGCGGCACGCCCCGCATCGCGAACCGGCTCCTGAAATGGGTCCGGGACTACGCGCAGGTCCGGGGCAACGGGCGGATCAACCTCACGATGGCACAGGAAGCGCTCGCCATGATGGAGATCGACGAGCTCGGCCTCGACCGCACGGACCGGCGTATGCTCGAGACGATCATACGGTATTACGGCGGCGGTCCGGTGGGGCTGGAAGCGCTGGCGGCAACGATCGGCGAGGAAGCGGTGACGCTCGAGGACGTCTGCGAGCCGTATCTCTTGCAGATCGGGTTCCTCGCGCGTACGCTGCGCGGCCGAATGGTGACGCGGATGGGATACGAGCACCTCGGGATCCCGTATCCCGAACGCCGAGCCTCGGAAGGAACGGAGGATTCCGCGCCCGACGAGCAGATCGGGATGAATTTTGAGGAAGAGGAATAAAGCCCCGCCGCCGTTCCCCAACTCTTCATTCTGCATTCTTCATTCTTAATTCCAAACAAAAAGGAGCTTTCAGCTCCTTTTCATTTTCCTATATTTGTCTTCCTATACGCCCCAGGCGTCATCCCGACCGCCGCCTTGAACGACGAGCTGAAATGCTGCGTGTTCGCATACCGCAGGAGCGCCGCGATCTCCCGGATCGGCATCACCGTCCCCGCGAGCAAACTCTTCGCGATCCCGATCTTGCGCTCGATCAGGTACTGCACCGGCGTCGTCCCGTATTCCTTCTTGAACACCCGGATGATGTGCATCTTCGTCACGCCGAAGACCTCCGACACGCGGTCGAGCGACAGATCTGCGTAGAGATTCGCGTCGAGGTACGCCTTCACCCGCTCCGCCAGCGAATTCTGCCGCGCCGGAGACGGAAAATACGTCTCCTTCGTCGCCATGGTCAGGATCCGGAACAGAATGCACAGAATCTCCGCGTGCACCGCCGGGAGTTCTTCCTCCGTGCCGTGCGACAGGCGGTCGTGGATCTCGAGGAACAGATCCCGCACATTCACCCGCGCCACCAGCATCTCCGCGATCCGGAACAGGTCGCACATCCGCGAGAGGAGCGCACCGTCCGCGTTCAGCCAGATCTTCTCGTACGGATCCGCCGCGTCCGCCCAGTATGTCAGCTCCGCGCCCTTGCGGAACATATAGAAATCCCCCGCCGACACCTCCGTCACCTCGCCGTGCGATTCGAGATAGCCCCGCCCGCGCACGATGTACTCGAAGACATACTCCCGCGACGGGCAGCGCACCATGCGGTAATCCGGGTTCGGATAGGTGACGCCCGCGAGACGGCAGTTCAGCGACTCGTCCCCGTCGCGCGAGCCGACATAGACGATCTTTTCGTTGTGGTCATTGAAATACATGGGTTCCGTCCTTTGATTCTGTCTCAGGGTTTCCCGAAAACGGGCTTTCAGGGAATCCGATTAACTATATTATAATCTTTTTTCTGTATTTTGTCAATAGGTTATTCGCTTCTAAACGCAATAAATGTTCTATATTTTTCCGATAACAAGCCCTGCCCCGTCTTTTTTGATATTTTTGCCAAAATCCTCTTGATTTTGGGCGGGAATTACGTTATAATGGTGACAATGGGGCAGGATGTCTCCCGCTCCGCTTCAACTCAACCATGAGGAGGATTCTCCATGTCTCTGCCCGTAGCAGTTCAGGTTTACTCCGTGCGTGACAGCGCGGAAGCGAACCTCGCGGATACGCTCCGCAAAATCAAGGAAATGGGCTATGCCGGCGTCGAATTTGCCGGACTGTACGGCTACTCCCCGGAATACGTCAAAGGCCTCTGCGACGGGATCGGCCTCGTGCCCATCTCCGCGCACATCCCGCTCGACGAGATGATCGCCGACCCCGACAAGACCTTCTCCGATTACGCGACGATCGGCGTGAAGTACGCGGCGGTCCCCTATGTCACCCCCGAACGCCGTCCGGGCGCCGAGAAGTTCCGCGAGACCATCGCGACCATCGCCGAGCTCGGCAAGTGCGCGAAGAAGTACGGCATCACCCTGCTCTATCACAACCACGACTTCGAGTTCACCAAGGTGGACGGCGAATACGGCCTCGACATCCTCTATAAGGAAGTCTCCCCGGAGTATCTTCAGACCGAGCTCGACCTATGCTGGGTCAACGTCGGCGGCGAGGAACCGGCTGCCTTCCTCCGCAAGTACACCGGCCGCGCGCCCGTCGTACACCTCAAGGACTTCTTCATGAGCGGCAAGCTCCCGAAGCACCTCTACGCCCTGATCGGCATCCAGGAGGAAGAAAAGGAAGAGGAGCCCTCCACGTTCGAGTTCCGTCCCGTCGGCCACGGCATGCAGAAGATGCCCGAGATCCTCTCTGCCTGCCTCGACGCCGGCGCCTCCTGGGTCGTGGTTGAGCAGGATGAGCCGTCGATGGGCCTCTCCCGCATGGAATCCATCAAGGCCAGCCGCGAATATCTCGCCTCCCAGGGGTGGTAAGGGATGAAGAAAATGACCGCGTTTCAGAAAGCCATTCTGAATCTGTTGACCGTCATCATCCTCTACCAGATCGCCCTCTTCTGCTTCGTCGTCTTTCACTGGGAGATCGTCGGGATCCTCATCACCGTCGTCTCCACCGTGATCCTCCTGATCCAAGGCATCTCCTATGTCCTGGCAGCCAAGTTCGGATCGGACGGCGAAGAATGACCGAAAACCGTACCTCTCTGCCCGTGCGCAGTGCAAACACAAAAAACTAACGAAAGGCGGACAAAACAAATGTCTGACAAAGTACTCAGCCAGTTCAAGCAGGAAGTGATCGAAGAAAAGAAGGAAGTCGGCAAGAAGCTGAAGGTCGGCATCATCGGCACCGGCTGGATCGCAGAGAGCCACATCCAGAGCTACAAGCTCCAGGACGACGTCGAAATCGTCGCGGCCGCGGACCTGATCCCCGGCAAGGCGGAAAAGTTCATGAAGCGCTTCGGCGTGGAAGGCGTCCGTTTTTATCCCTCCCACAAGGAACTGATCGACAACGAAGAGCTTGACGCCGTCTCCGTCTGCACCTACAACACCCAGCACGCGGTCCCGACGATCTACGCGCTCGAACACGGCATTCCGGTCCTCCTCGAAAAGCCCTTCTCCGTCACGCTCGAAGAGGCGGAAGCGGTGTGCAGAGCCGAAAAGGCCTCCGGCAAGTTCGTCTCCGTTGGCTTCCAGCCCCGCTTTGACGCCAACATGCAGATGATCAAGAAGATCGTCGACTCCGGCGTCCTCGGCAAGATCTACTACATCCAGACCGGCGGCGGCCGCCGTCGCGGGATCCCGGGCTCCACGTTCATCGAGAAGTCCACGGGCGGCATCGGCGCGCTCGGCGACATCGGCTGCTACTCCCTCGACATGGTCCTGAACGCCATCGGCTATCCGAAGCCGCTGACCGTTTCCGGCTACATCTCCGACTTCTTCGGCAAGAACCCGAAGTACAACGGCAAGGATGCGGAGCGCTTCTCCGTCGACGACTTCGCGGCCGCGTTCATCCGCCTCGAAGGCGACATCATCCTCGACTTCCGCATTGCCTGGGCGATGCACGTCAACACGCCCGGCGACACCATCATCTTCGGTACCGAAGGCGCGCTCCGCATTCCGTCCACGGACTGCTGGAACGGCTCCGTCGGCGGCCCCATGACGCTCTATCACGACGTCGCGGGCGCGCAGACCGAAACCGTGATCCCGATCCTGCAGAACACCGGCAAGGGCGGCCTGTTCGACAAGAAGATCCGCTCCTTCCTCGACGCCGTCAAGACGAACGGCCCGGCTCCGGTTCCGACATCCCAGATCCTGTACAACCAGGCGATCATCGACGGCATCAACAAGTCCGCCGCGCTCGGCAAGGAAGTCGAGATCGAGTTCCACGAGATTTGAGTTTCCCCGATCCAAAACGAAAGAGGCTGCGCAAAACAGCCTCTTTTCTGTTGGTTTCGGGATCACAGATGCAGGTACGCGCCGACGGTGCCGGGGGTCTTCCCCTCCTCGTAGGTCAGCCAGCCGGAGGCGAGAGCTTCTTCGAGAATGTAGCCGCGCATGAGAGTCCCGAATCCGTCGACAACGATTTCCCTCAGCTCCCTCATGACCGCGACCGCCTTGTCACACATCGCCCGAAGCTTCGCGCGGTCCGCCTCCGGCAAAAGGTCAAGGGGTTCTCCGACCGGGTAGACCACGATCGCGGGTTCATATCCGGATTCCGTACGGCGCAGAAATCCGTATCCGGCGACCCTCCCGAGCAGTTCCGGATCGCATTCCTCCATCCGCCCGACCGCGACCCTCCAGATCGTCAGCACCTCCTGACGGGAGAGAAACAGGGGTGTCCGGTTTTCCAGCTCCCTGTACACGAATTTAAATTGCCCGAACTCCGGATCGCGTCCTACGAGTTTGTTTTCCGCATCCAGATAGCCGTGCCGTCCGACGGGCAGGGGCTCCTCGAAATCGACGGTCTCCATTCCAATGATCTTCCACCGTCCGTTGTCCGGCCGTTCAGGGATCGGTTCTTCGACGAGCCAGTCTCCCAGCGCAGCATGTTCAATGCGGTCGACCTCCTCCATCAAGAGCGTCCATTTCGCGTCCTCATACGAGACCCACGGGCCGAACCAGTCGACGCCGTTCTTCTCGAAGGCCGCCCGCGCCGCGTCCAGGTACCGCTCGATCAGCGGAGCCGCTTCCTTCGAGACCTTCTTCTTCAGCTCGTGCCACGCCCGCTGCTCTTCGCGGGAGCGGATCGGGAACGCGGTCTCGTATTTGTTCCCGGTTTTCTTCAAAAACTCTTCCCGGACGAGGAATTCGAGTTCGTCCTCCATATACGGCAGCGCGATCCCGAGCTCGAGCGAAAGCTCCTCCGCGGTCGACGGATTCTCGTGCGCTTCGAGAAAGACGTTTTTGTACATGAGATGCGACAGGATCGTCCACGGCTGCCCTTTGTCGCCGAAGCTCCCTGTATTCCAGAACGTGACCTGCTCCGGCGCGTAGCTTCTCTTTCCGAATGTTCTTGCCATTTCCATGCCCTCCTTCAGTTTTTTGCGGCTGCTTTGCAGCTTCGTCTTGACGGTGCCGAGGGGAATGGAGAATTCCCGCGCGATGGCGGAGACGCTCTTGTTCTCGAAATAGTGCGCGACGAGGATCTGGCGGTAGTCCGAGCGGATGAACGCGAGCTCACGCCGCAGAAGTCCGAGGTCTTCCGATAAGACGAGGGACTCGTCAATGTTCTCCCCGTCGGGGATCGTCTCTGCCGCGTCCTCGAAGGATTCCGCTTCCGCCTCGGGTCCGTAGTACCGCCGCCTGGCGAAGCGTTTCCAGCGGTTGCGCGCCACGGCCCAGACCCACGCGTCGAAATTGCCGGGTTCAAAACCCCCGCGCAGCGCCGACACGACCGCGAGGCTCACATCGGACGCGAGATCGTCCGCGTCGTCCGCGTTTCCGGTCTTTTTGAGCGCGAAGTAGAAGACTTTTCCGAGATATTCTTCGCAGTAGGTTTCGAGAAGCGTCATATCCTCCCCTCCCTTCGCACATACCGTGTCGCAAAAACGGGATTTGGATTTGAAAAAAACGAAAAAATCCGCCGTTATACGGAAAAATCCGCCGCAAGGACGGATTCTTCTCGATTCGCTGCTTTTATTCGTGATTCGAAATTCTTAATTCGCAATTCTCTTCTCCCGTTCCTTCAAAATCTCCGCGACCTTGATGACGTCTCCCGCGCCCACGACGATGACCAGATCGTCCGGCGCGGCGTCGCGGTCCATGATATCCGCCGCGGCCTCAAAACTCTCCGCGCGGATCGCGCGCTTGCCCTTTGCGGCGATGGCTTCGGCCAGGCCTGCGGAGGTGACGCCGTAGATGTTCGTCTCGCGCGCCGGGTAGATGTCGCAGAGGATCACCTCGTCCGCGCCGCTGTCCGCGAAGGCCCCGACAAAGCCGTCGAAAAGCTCCGCCGTGCGCGAGAACGTGTGCGGCTGGAACACCACGCGGAGCCGTCCCCGGCAGATCGCCCGCGCACCGCGCAGCGTCACCGCGATCTCGGTCGGATGGTGCGCGTAATCCGAATAAACCGCCGCGCCGCCCGCCGTTCTGCACACCCGCTCCATGCGCCGCCCGATCCCCTCATAGAGGCAGAGACCCTCCGCAATCTTCGCGGGATCGATCCCGTTCTCCGCGCAGGCTGCAAAGGCCGCCGCCGCGTTCGCGATGTTGTGCTCCCCGGGGATTCTCAGCGTCACATGCCCGAGCACCTCTCCGCCCCGCACGATGTCAAAGGCGGGATAGCCGCTCTCCGTCCGCTCGTTCGCCGAGGAATAGTCCGCCGCCGGATTGTTCCGCCCGAAGGTCACGGTGCGGCAGACGCACATCTCGCGCACGGTCATGCAGTTTCGGTCATCGGCGTTGAGGACCGCGAGGCCCCCCGTTCCGGTGAGGTTGGCGAACTTCGCGAAGGATCCGCGCAGCTGATCCATCGAATGGAAATAGTCGACGTGGTCGCGCTCGATGTTGAGCACGATGGCGGTCGTCGGCTGGAAATCGAGGAAGGAATCCATGTATTCGCAAGCCTCGAACGCAAAGAAGTCGTGCCCGCCGATCCGGTCGACCGCTCCTGTCTGGACGAGCGGCGCGCCGTTGAGCACGGTCGGATCGACGCCCGCCTCCGTGAGGATGCGGCAGACCATCCCGGTCGTCGTGCTCTTCCCGTGCGTCCCGGAGACGCCGATGCGCACGCCGTACCCGGTCATGAGCCAGCCGAGGTAGTCGGCGCGGGAGATGAGCGGGATGCCGTGTTCCTTCGCCCACGCGTATTCCGGATTGGTCTCGGGCATGGCGACGGTGTAGATGAGGGCGTCCGCGTCCTTTACGTGGGCGGCGTCAGCCTCGTAGTATACGGGGATGCCGGCCCGCTCGAGCCGCTCGGTGATCTCGGACGGCGTCCGGTCGTAGCCGGATACGTCAAATCCGCGCAGATGACTCACCGACGCGAGGGAGTTCATGCTCACGCCGCCGATCCCGGCGAAAAACAGCTTTTTCTTTCCGCGGAGCAGTCTTTCGATCCCCTCCGGGCCGATGTGTGTGTTGGGCAGCGCCATACGATATGCAACCTTCTTTCATTGAGTCCGAGGGACCCGATTCGCCCGAAATCCGTGCAAAGGGCGGAAATTGCCGCAGCGGCAAGGTTTCTGTCATATTATTAAACCGTGCGCAATTGCATTTAAAAAATATTTCATGAATTTCTGCATGAAATTTCATACAGTTTCTGTATAATGATATTGTACCATAGCTTAACGATCTGTGAGGTAATCCATGACAATCACCGACATCAAAGTCAGAAAGCTCTTTGACGACGGTCCGATGAAGGCGATCGTATCCGTCACGTTCGACGGTCAGCTCGTTCTTCACGACATCAAAGTCATCAGCGTCCGGGAAAAGAACTTCATCGTCATGCCGAGCCGCAAGAAAAGCGACGGCACGTACCGGGACATCGTCCACCCCATCAACGCGGAATTCCGCGGGCTTCTCGAAGAGGAAGTCCTCCGGGCATACGAAACCGAAGCGGCGCGCATCGCGGCGGAAGAAGAAGCCGAAGCCCTCGAGGACGGCGTCTCCGATCCCGTCTGAGAAGCGCAGCCCGACATTTTGAGTCATGACAGCGAAGACGACCGGAAGGCCGGTCCCATACAGCACGTAAATCCATTGTTCGGGGTACAGAACGGTGGATTTTTCGTTTTGCGGCGGTCCCGGGAAGAAAAAACCGCTCGGGGGACTTGCCCGCGGCGGTCATCTTTCTCAGCGGATGGGGGGAATCGAACCCCTAACTCAAGCTTGGGAAGCTGGCGTTTTACCACTAAACTACATCCGCACGGTGGATTTATTATACCACGCGCCGGCGGGATTGTCAAGACCGGATCAAAAGTTTTTTCCGGCCTCTTTCCCGGCCCGCTCGCCCGCCGGATCACCGCTTCCCCGGATCTTCTGCGGGTCCTTCGGTCTTGCGCGTCTCGAGCCCGATCTCCCAGTGGATGAGGAAGGTGAGCGCCGCGCGGAGGAGGATGACGGCGCCGAGGATCAAGAGCTCGTTCCAGTCGCGGACGGAGACGGTGCGGAGCAGCTCCCCGCCCATCTTGAATTCCAGCGAGAGCGCGATCCCCTCGGCGAGTTCGAGCCGGACGTGCCGCTTGTGCGCGAAGATCCCGATCACGCCGCGGATGACGGAGACCATGAGGACGGCGACGCCGATGAACTCGATGAGGAGGATGGCGTAGGAAATGAGCCAGTCAAAGCCTGTTTCGAGAATGCCGTAAAACGCTTCCATGCCGTGCCGCCTTTCTCTCGGAGTGCGGGAAAGAAGAAATCCGAACCCGTGAGGGCCCGGACTCTCGCTCTGCGGGTGAAAGGACTTGAACCTTCACGAAGTTGCCCCCACAAGAACCTGAATCTTGCGCGTCTGCCAATTCCGCCACACCCGCGTGTGTATGTGCCGCCGCGGCGTACCGCTTGCGAACGGTGATATTATAGCATGCGCGGGGGAGTTTGTCAAGAGGGTTTCGGAAATTTTTTGCCCCATGCCGGGCAGCGCCGGACCGTGCCCGTGACGGGAGACGAACCCGGAAGAATCAGAAAATCCTCACGTGTTTTTCACGCTTTTCCCTTGACTTTTTCACATCATTTGTGTTAAAATAAGACACGAAAAATGTTACTTTGATCGCGCGGGTGTCACGGATTCACCACAGCCTCCGCGCGCAGTCCCGGAGGGGCGTGTAGGTATGTACAACGAACGGCGCGAGCAGATCCGCGCACTCTTACAGGTCAAACCCTTCATCACCATCAAGGAACTCGAAGCCCTCTTTCCCGACGTCTCGGGCATGACCCTGCGCCGGGACATCGAATACTTCGAGTCCGTCCACGAAGCCATCAAGGTCCGCGGCGGCGCGCGCAGCATGAAGTTCATCACCACCCAGACCGACGGCTCCATCGCCACCCGCATGAACGAGAACGTCCGCTCGAAGGATTCCATCGCCCAGCGGGCCGCTTCCTTCCTCGAAACCGGACGCTCCATCTTCATCGACTCCGGCTCGACGCTCCAGCACATCGTCCAGTACGTCCCGAACGACCGCTTCACCTTCACCACCACCGATCCCGCCGCGGCCCTCGAGCTGTGCAAGATCGGGATGCCCATCGTGAACATCGTCGGCGGACGCCTCGACCGCGACAACCAGACCGTCACCGGCGCGCAGGCCACCCGCTTCCTCATGGACATCAACATCGACATCGCTCTGCTCTGCCCGTCCGGCCTCTCCGTGCGTAGCGGCTTCACCGTCGGAAATTACTCCGAATGCGAGCTGAAAAAGGTCGTCGCCGAGAAAGCGCGCCTCGTCGTCATCCTCATGGACTCCTCGAAGATCGACCGCTCCCTCCCCTACACCTTCGCGACCTTCCAAAATGCCCATGTGCTCATCACCAACGCGCCCCTGCCCCCCGAGCTTGCCGACGCCGCCCGGGAAAATCACGTCGAGGTCATCAACGTCTCGGCCTGAGGCGCGCCCCCAACCGTTCATCCGCGGCGCCCGCCGGATCTCCGATGAGCCGCCGCTGTTCCCCCTTCATCACAAACGAAAGGAAACCCAACCATGGCAAACGTAGTCATTATGCCCCGTCAGGGTCAGAGCGTCGAGTCCTGCATCATCACGACGTGGCAGAAGAAGAAAGGCGATCCGGTCGCCGTCGGGGACATCCTGTTCTCCTACGAGACCGACAAGAGCGCGTTTGACGAACCGGCGCAGGTCGAGGGCACCATGCTCGAGATCCTTGCGGCCGAGGGCGACGTGATCCCCTGCCTCGATCCCGTCTGCATCATCGGCACGCCCGGCGAAGACATCTCCGCGCTCCTGCCGAAGACCGGCGAATCCGCCGCAGCCGCCACAGAAGCGAAACCCGAAGAGACCGCGCCGAAGGCCGAGGCCGAAGCCACCGTCTCCGAATCGACCGGCGAGCGCGTCTTTATCTCCCCGCGCGCCCGTCATCTCGCCCTCGAGACCGGCGTCGATCTGACGAAGGTCACCTCCACCGGACCGCACGGCCGCATCATCGAGCGCGACATCAACAAGGCTCTCGACGCCGGCTTCACCGCCACGACCGAGGCCGTCGAAGCGTTCCTCGCGGGCCGTCCGATGCCCGTCGAAGAGGAGCCCGCCAAGGCCGAGACGCCCGCGCCCGCTGCTGCACCCGCTGCCGCACCTGCCGCCGCGCCGACCGACTTCCGCGCCTACGACGAGGAGCCGATGTCGAACATCCGCAAGGTCATCGCGAAATCCATGCACGCCTCCCTCTCCGAGATGGCGCAGCTCACCCTCAACTCCTCCTTCGACGCGACAAACCTCCTCGCCTACCGCGCGAAGCTCAAGGAATCCGGCGAGGCGCTCGGACTCGCGAAGATCACCATCAACGACATGGTCCTCTTCGCCGTGTCCCGCATCCTCCCGCACTATCCGGAAATCAACGCCAACCTCATTGAGGGCACCTTCCGCAAGTACAAGCACGCGAACGTCGGCATGGCCGTCGACACCGACCGCGGCCTCCTCGTGCCCGTGATCTTCGGCGCCGAGACCCTCACGCTCGCCGCGCTCTCCGCGAATGCCAAGACCCTGGCAGGCAAGGCCCGCGAAGGCAAGCTCACGCCCGATGAAATGTCCGGCGGCTCCTTCACCGTCTCGAACCTCGGCTCCATGGGCGTCGAGAGCTTCACGCCCGTCATCAATCCGCCCCAGACCGCGATCCTCGGCGTCTGCTGCACGGTCAACCGCTTGAAGGCGGACGGCACGGTCTACCCGGCGATGGGCCTCTCTCTCACCTTCGATCACCGTGCGGTCGACGGCGCGCCTGCCGCGAAATTCTTAAAGGAACTCTGCGGCGCGCTCGAGAACTTCGATCTGCTTCTCGCAAAGTGAGGGTATCATGGCTGAAACAGTTTACGATCTCATCATTTTAGGCGGCGGCCCCGCGGGCTACAACGCAGCGGAACGCGCCGCGCACGCCGGCATGAAAACGCTCCTCTTTGAAGAGCGCGCGCTCGGCGGCGTCTGCCTCAACGAAGGCTGCATCCCGACGAAAACCCTGCTCTATTCCGCGAAGATCCTCGACTACGCTCATCACGGCGAAGCCTACGGCGTGACCGTCACGGGCGCCTCCCTCGACCACGCCAAGGTCGTCGACCGCAAGGACAAGGTCGTGAAGACCCTCGTCTCCGGCGTCGCTGCCAAGATGCGCGGCGCGGGCGTCACCGTCGTTCCGTCGAGCGCGAAGATCGCCGGCAAGACGGCATCCGGATTCGCCGTCACTTCGGACGGCAAGACCTACGAGGCGAAGAAGCTCCTCGTCTGCACCGGCTCCGAAGCGGTTGTCCCGCCGATCCCCGGCCTGCGCGAATCCTACGCGGGCGGACTGGCCGTCACGAACCGCGAGATCCTCGATCTGCGCACCGCGCCCGGCCGCATCGTCGTGGTCGGCGGCGGCGTTATCGGTCTGGAAATGGCCTCCTACTTCTGCTCGATCGGGAGCGAAGTCACCGTCGTCGAAATGCTCGACAAGATCGCCGGACCGACCGAGGGTGAGATCTCGAAGATCTTACAGAAGAACTATGAAAAGAAGGGCGTGAAGTTCATCCTCGGCGCGAAGGTCGCCGCGGTGAACGGAAAGCCCGGCGACGGCGTCGTGGAATACGAAAAGGACGGCAAGACCGCCTCCGTCGCCTGCGATCTCGTCCTCGTCTCCACCGGACGGCGCGCGCGCACGAAGGACATCGGCCTCGAAGAGATCGGCGTCCAGCTGAACCGCGGCGCGATCGTCACCGACGAGCACTGCCGCACCTCCGTCCCGGGCATCTGGGCGGCGGGCGACGTCAACGGCAAGATCATGCTGGCGCACACGGCATACCGCGAAGGCGAAGTTGCCGTCAGCGACATGCAGGGCAAGCCGGACCGCGTCGACTACCGGTCGATCCCGTCCGTCATCTACACGAACCCCGAAGTCGGCTCCGTCGGCGAGACCGTCGAGAGCGCGAAGAAGGCGGGGATCGACGCCGAAGAGGCCACCCTCTCCCTGCGCTACAGCGGACGCTATGTGGCGGAGAACGAAGGCGGCGACGGCATCGTCAAGGTCGTCTACGGCAAAGAACACCGCGAGATCCTCGGCGTCCACATGATCGGCTCCTACGCCTCCGAAATCATCTACGGCGCGGCGGCCATGGTCGCGAAGAAGCAGCGCGTTTCCGACATCGAAAAGCTCGTCTTCCCGCATCCCACCGTCTGCGAAGTCATCCGCGAAGCCATGTTTTCCATTGAATAATCATATACAAGGAGATCACTACCATGCCGAAAAGCCAATTTGTAGATCCCGGTAAAGTTTTCGAGCCCGGGTACATCGATTTTGACAGCATTCCGCTCTGCCGCTACAACAAGACCATCGAAGAGGAAAAGCAGCTCTACTCGAAGGCCGATTTCCTCCGCATCTATCACGACATGCGCACCATCCGCGAGTTCGAGACGATGCTCAACGAGATCAAGGTCAAGTCCGAATACAACGGCGTGAAGTACAACAACCCCGGCCCGGCCCACCTCTCCATCGGTCAGGAAGCCTCCGCCGTCGGTCAGGCGTACTGCATGGACATCCACGACTTCCAGTTCGGTTCCCACCGCAGCCACGGCGAAATCCTCGCGAAGGGCCTCTCCTCCATCAACAAGCTGACGGACGAAGAGCTCTATGACATCATGAAGGAATTTTTAGACGGCACGATCCTGAAGGTCGTCGAAGGCAAGCAGGCAAAAGCAGGCGATGTGAAGGACCTCGCGAAGGACTTCCTCCTCTACGGCGCGCTCGCGGAGATCTTCGCCCGCACGACCGGCTTCAACAAGGGCCTCGGCGGATCGATGCACGCGTTCTTCATCCCGTTCGGCATTTTCCCGAACAACGCGATCGTCGGCGGCGCGGCTCCCATCGCGCTCGGCGCAGCCTTATACAAGAGAGCCAACCATAAGAAGGGCATCGTCGTGGCCAACTCCGGCGACGGCGCGCTCGGCCGCGGTCCGGTCCTCGAATCCCTGAACTTCGCTTCCATGGACCAGATCACCAAGCTCTGGGGCATGGACGGCAAGTATTCCGACGAGGGCATGCCGATCCTCTTCAACGTGTTCAACAACTTCTACGGCATGGGCGGTCAGACCATGGGCGAGACGATGGGCTACACCAATCCCGCCAGACTCGCCGCGGGCTTCAACCCCACCGAAATGCACGCCGAAAAGGTGAACGGCTATGATCCGCTCGCCGTGATCGACGCGACGGCCCGCAAGAAGGAACTGCTTCTGAACGGTCAGGGTCCCGCGTTCCTCGAGGTCGCGACCTACCGCGTCTCCGGTCACTCCCCGTCCGACTCCTCCACCTACCGCACGCCCGAAGAGATCGAGGCGTGGAAGGCGGCCGATCCGATCCCGGCATACCGCGCGAAGCTCATCGCGGGCGGCGTTGCCGACGAGGCGGATTTCGCGGCGATCGACGAAGAGGTCGTGAACCGCACCGTGAAGATCATCAAGCTCGCGATCGACGACGAGATCTCCCCGCGCATGGACCTCTCGAAGGAGCCCGAGATGATCTCCTCGATCATGTACTCCAACCAGCACGTCAAGTCCATGGACGAGACGAGGGAGCCCGAGGTCCTCATCCCGAAGGAAGAGGATCCGCGCGTCAAGCAGATCGCCGGGAAAGCCCGCTACGCGTTCGACGACAAGGGCGAGATGATCCCGAAGATGAAGCTCTACAACATCCGCGACGGTCTCTTCGAGGCGATCATCGACAAGTTCTACGAGGATCCCACGACCATCGCGTACGGCGAAGACAACCGTGACTGGGGCGGCGCGTTTGCCGTTTACCGCGGCCTGACCGAAGCCCTGCCGTATCACCGCTTCTTCAACGCGCCGATCTCCGAATCCGCGATCGTCGGTTCCGCCGTCGGTTATGCGGTGGCGGGCGGCCGCGCCATCGTCGAGCTCATGTACGCCGACTTCATCGGCTGCGCGGGCGACGAAATCTTCAACCAGCTCTCCAAGTGGCAGGCGATGTCCGCCGGCATCCTGAAGATGCCCGTCGTGCTCCGCGTCTCCGTCGGTTCCAAGTACGGCGCGCAGCACTCCCAGGACTGGACCGCGCTCTGCTCGCACATCCCGGGCCTCAAGGTCTGCTTCCCGGCGACCCCGTACGACGCGAAGGGCCTCATGAATCAGGCGCTGAACGGCACCGACCCGGTCGTGTTCTTCGAATCCCAGAGGATCTACGACAAGGGCGAGGAATTCCACAAGGAAGGCGTTCCGGAGGGCTACTACGAAGTCAACATCGGCGAGCCGGACGTGAAGCGCGAAGGCAAGGACGTCACGATCCTCTCCATCGGCGCGGTGCTCTACCGTGCGCTTGACGCTGCGAAGAAGCTCGAAGCGGACTGGGGCATCTCCGCCGAGGTCATCGACGCGCGCACCCTCGTCCCGTTCGACTACTCCAAGGTGATCGAATCCGTGAAGAAGACGGGCAAGATCGTGATCGTCGGCGACGCGGTGGATCGCTGCTCCGTCATGCGCGACATGGCGTCCAACATCGCCGAAATGGCGTTCGATTACCTCGATGCGCCGCCGGCAGTCTTCGGCTCCCGCAACTGGATCACCCCGGCGTTCGAGCTCGAGAAGTATTACTTCCCGCAGCCGACCGGCATCATCGACGTCATTCACGAGAAGCTGATGCCCATCCCGGGATATGTCCCGACCTACAACGAGACCGAACTCGAGCACCTCGACCGCGCGAAGAAGGGCGTATAAAGTGTAGTATAACGGGGGAGTGACTTTTTGCAAAAAGTCACTCCCCCGGCCCCCTCTTCAAAAAACTTTATAAAAAGGGAAAAAGCTCGCCCCATTTCGTATCGTGCAAAGCGGTTTGTGCGGTGCATATCGTCCATGCGGAACCTGTCTGCATGGACTTTTTCTTTTCCATCACCTTGATTTTCCCCCGGAAATGTGTTATACTCAGGCAAACGAATCCCCCGAAAGGAGCTTCGATCATGCCGAAATACCTTCTCTTCCCCGTCAACGACGCCCTCCCGAAGGCGACCTTCTACGTCAAAGCGGGCGGCAAAACCGTCTCCGATTTCACCGCCGCCTATGCCCCCGAGAATCCCCGCTTCGACGCCTATGTCGACGTCACGCGCTTCGGGGACTGCGTCATCACGGACGCCGCGGGCAATCCTCTGCCGCTCCGCTCTGCTGACCGTCTCCCGGCGATCGGCGAGATCCCCGGCGGCGACGTGCTCCGGCCCGCGGTCCACTACACGGCGACCCTCGGCTGGACAAACGACCCGAACGGACTGATCTATGTGAACGGCACCTACCACATGTTTGCCCAGCACAACCCGATGAGCACCGACTGGGGCAATATGACCTGGGATCACGCCGTCTCGGACGATCTCCTCCACTGGACCGACCTCGGCGACATCCTCTTCCCGGATGAGACCGGCACGATGTTCTCGGGCTCCGCGGTCTGCGATGAGCGGGGAGTCGCGGGCTTCGGCGCGGGCGCGATCCTGCTCTACTACACGGCGGCGGGCGATCACAATGAGCTCTCCCGCGGCGTGCCGTTCACCCAGTGCCTCGCGTATTCGACCGACGGGGGCGAAACCTTCGTCAAGTACGCCGGAAATCCGGTCATCCCCCACATCGTCGGCGCGAACCGCGACCCGAAGGTCCAGTGGTCCGACGAACTGGGAAAATACACCCTCTCCCTCTACCTCGACGGGAACCGTTACGCGATCTTCTCCTCGGATGATCTATTGCACTGGACGCGGTTCTGCGACCTCGACATGCCGCTCGACAACGAGTGCCCGGACTTTTATCCGCTCCCGATCGACGGAGGCGTGAAGTGGGTGTTCTCCGGCGCGCACGACAGCTATCTCATCGGCGAGATCCGGGACGGCGCCTTCGTCCCCGAACAGGAGTCCCTGCCCTATCACATCCATCCGGGTCCGAGCTACGCGGCGCAGACCTTCTCCGGCACGGGAGAGCGGCGCATCAAGATCGCGTGGGACAACATTGCGGCGCCCGGGGCGGTCTTCCACTCGCAGATGGGCTTCCCCGTCGAAATGTTCCTGCGGCGCGTCGGCGATACCGTCCGGCTCGGCTCTCTGCCGGTCCGCGAGATCGAAGCGATCCGCACGCCGACGGCGCATTTCCGCAGATCGGACGTCTCCGGCACGGTGAACGTGATCGATCCGCTTCCGGATGCGGCGGAGGTCTGCCTTACGTTCGGCGCGGACTGCGGGGACTTCACGCTGTCCTGCTACGGCATGACGCTCACGGTCCGTCCGTCGGCGAACGAGATCCGCTTCGGGGGCACCGTCGCCCCGCTCACATACAGCGGAGAGCGGAACCTCCGGGTGATCTTCGACACGCTCGGCGCGGAGATCTTCGCGGACGGCGGGCTGGTGTACCTGACGCGCGGACAGATCGCGGACAAGACGCAGGGCGTCGCGATCGAAGGGAAGGACATGATCCTGACGGCGGACGTCTATAAGCTGAAGCTCTGAAAACGGCAAAACAAAAGAAGCGCGGATTTTTCGTCTGCGCTTCTTTTTATTCATCTTATTTTGCAAGGCTCGGGTGCCGCTGCATCCGCGCATCCCAAGGCTTCCCCCCTTGGTGGGGAAGCTGTCGCCATCGGCGACTGATGAGGGGGTGCGTCCGACATTCGATCGCTTCATTTCTTGATGCGGGTGAAACGGTATCAGAACGCCTTTCTCTGAAAATCGGGATTGCCGTGGGAGTAGGTCGGGAGCAGCTTCGGGGACTGCACCTCGGCGCGTACCCCGGCCTCTTCGGCTTCCCGCGCGAAGGCCGTCACATGCGCGAGCGTCGGCGTACCGGGCGTCACGGATTTCGCACGCTCTGCCGCATGCCGTCCCGCGTTGCGTCCGAAGACGATCACGTCGAGGAGCGAGTTGCCCATCAGGCGGTTGCGCCCGTGGATGCCGCCGACGACCTCGCCCGCCGCGAACAGATTCTCGACCGCGGTCATCCCGTCCGGCGTGATGTCCAGCCCGCCGTTCTGATAGTGCAGGGTCGGGTAGACGAGGATCGGTTCCACCCGGATGTCGATCCCGTACTGCGCGAACATGCGGTGCATCGCCGGGATGCGGGAGAGGATCGTGCCTTCCCCGCCGCGGCGCTCGATCATCGGCGTGTCGAGCCATACGCCCGTGCCATCCGCGGTCTTCACGCCGTTGCCGCGATCCGTGCACTCCCGGATGATCGACGCCGCCGTGACGTCGCGGGTCTCGAGGGGATGCATGAAGACCTCGCCGTGTGCATTCACGAGCTTGTCCCCGAGGGAGCGGACCTTTTCCGTCACGAGCGCGCCGAAGATCTGCTCGGGATACGCCGCGCCGGTCGGATGATACTGGAGGGTGTCGGCATAGAGCAGCTTCGCGCCGGCCCGGTAGCCGAGGATCAGCCCGTCCGCCGTCGCGCCGTAGTGGTTGGACGTCGGGAAGCCCTGATAGTGGAGCCGTCCCGCGCCGCCCGTCGCCAGAATGACGCACTTTGCCCGCGCGATTTTGATCTCGCCGGTTTCCATATTGTATAACACCGCGCCGGCGCACCGTCCGTCCGTGTCGAGGATCAATTCGATCGCCGCCGTGAAGTCGATCACCGGGATCCCCCGGTTGAGCACTTCGTCGCGCAGGGTCCGCATGATCTCCGCGCCCGTGTAGTCTCTCGCCGCGTGCATGCGCTTGCGGGAGGTGCCGCCGCCGTGGGTCGTGATCATCGTGCCGTCCGGGGACTTATCGAACTCCACGCCGAGCTCGTTCAGCCACAGGATCGCGTCCGGCGCCTCGTTCACGAGCTTATAGAGCAGTTCGGGCTTGGCCGCGAAGTGACCGCCGCCGAACGCGTCGAGATAGTGGATCGCCGGGCTGTCGTTCGGCTTGTCCGCTGCCTGGATGCCGCCCTCCGCCATCATCGTGTTCGCGTCCCCGATCCGCAGCTTGGTGACGATCATCGTCTTCATCCCGGCGTTGTCCGCTTCGATCGCCGCCGAGGAGCCCGCGCCGCCGCCGCCGATGACGAGGACGTCCGTCTCATAGTCGCAGCGGGTGAGATCGACCGATGCGGGATCCACGCGGGATCTGCCTTCGAGCAGGGCCGCCAGCTCGTGCGGAACGGCGTCGCCGCGGTTCACGCCCACGCGCAGGGCCACAAATTCGGATTTCTTATAGTCCGGGTGATAGGTTTCGAGAAGCGCGTCCTTTTCCTCCGCCGTCATGCGCCTCGGTTCGAGGACCGTATTGGCTTCGCGGGCGGCTTCGACCTTCTTCATCGATGCGAGCATTTCGCCTGTGTACATGGCCGCACTCCTTTCTTACGCTTCGATTTCGCGGTTGTTGTAGAGCTCCCGCAGTTCGTCGACCGGCTTCTGCATGAGAGCTTCGAGCAGGTCGTCGAACGTGCCGTCCCGGATCTCGCGGACCCGGTTTTCGAGGTGCTCCGACTTCGGCGCGAGGTATTTGCCATTGATGCGGCGGGCAAGCAGCGCCACCTGCGGATGGGAGATCCCGGCCGGGCAGCGCGACGAGCAGACGCCGCACATCACGCAGTCGAAGGACTCCTCGGCGCAGCGCGCGAAATTCCCGCGCTGGGCGTAGGCGATGTACTGCATGACGTTCAGCCCCTGGGTGCAGGACTTGGTGCAGGCGTTGCAGCCGACGCAGGCGTAGATCTCGGGATAGAGCTGCATCATGACGGCCTCGCCCGCCGGGACCTTTTCGATGTCGTAGACCTGCTTGATGAGCGGGAAGAACGGCAGGGTCGCGATGTACATGTCGTTCACGACCTTCGTCTGGCAGGCGAGGCAGACCCTCAGTTCGCGGTCTCCCCTGACGCGGTAGATGGTCGCGCACGCGCCGCAGAAGCCGTTGCGGCAGCCGCATCCGCGCACGAGCTGATAGCCCGCGTACTCCATCGCACCCATGATCGTCAGATTATCCGGCACGGAATAACATTTTCCGAAGAGAAAAACGTTGACAAAGTTTTCCATAATGGTTTCTCCGATACGCTTTCGTATTCCCCTGTTCTGGATACGCAAACCGGGGGAAAGCGATCCCCTTTCATAAAGTTTTTTGGGAAGGGGTCCGGGGAAACCCTTTTTGCAAAAAGGGTTTCTCCCGGCGTCTCTCTTTAATATTCATCCGGCAACTCGCCGAGCTCGTCGTAGCGGAAGACGGGGCCGTCTTTGCAGACGTATTTCGCGCCGATGTTGCACCGTCCGCACTTGCCGATGCCGCACTTCATCCGCAGTTCCATCGTCGTCCAGATCTGCTCCGGCGCAAATCCGAGCTCCGTCAGTCCCGCGACGGTGAATTTGATCATGATCGGCGGGCCGCAGACGAGCACAGTCTTGCCGCGGTCCGGGTTCAGTTCCTTGACGTAGTTCGGGACGAAGCCGACATGTCCGGCCCAACCCGCCTGTTCGCGGTCGATCGTGAGATCCACCTCTACGCCGGGGCTGGTCTGCCACTCATCGAGGATCTCCGCGTAGTCGACGAGGTCGTCCTTCGAGCGCGCGCCGTAGATGATCTGCACATCCCCGTAGTTTTCGCGGTTGTCGCGTACGTAGTTGATGACCGCGCGCAGCGGAGCGAGTCCGATACCGCCCGCGATGAAGAGTAAGTCCTTGCCCAGAAGATCCTCCTCCACCGGGAACGGACGCCCGTAAGGCCCGCGGACCGTCACCTCCATGCCCGGCTCGAGCATGTGCAGCCAGTTTGTGAGGTGCCCGCACTTCTTGATGGAGAATTCCATGTAGGCCCGGTTGGTCGGGCTGGACGTGATCGAGAACATGCCCTCGCCGACGCCCGGGATCGAGATCATGGCGCACTGACCGGGGAGATGGTCGAAGGGTTTTTCCCCCTCGCGCGTGAGGACGCGGAAGGTCTTTACGTCCGGCGTGTCGATGCGGACGTCCTCCACCACGACGGCGTGGGGAATCAGGGTTTCACTGTTCATCTTGACCCTCCGAAAGCGTTTTCATGACTTTGACGATGTTCATGTGGATCGGGCAGGAGGCGAGACACCGCCCGCATCCGACGCATCCGAACTCGCCGCCGTTGTTTTCCGGGAAGTACACGAGCTTGTGCATGAACCGCTGGCGGAAGCGCTCCTTCTGCGTCAGGCGCGGATTGCCGCCCGCCATCTTCGTAAAGTCGGAATACATGCAGGAGTCCCAGCAGCGGAACCGCCGGACCTCGCGTCCCGTGTCGTAGTCGCGGATGTCGTAGCACTGGCAGGTCGGGCACACGAAGGTGCAGGTCCCGCAGCCGATGCAGGCCTCGGAGAGCGACGCCCATTCGGGTCGGTCGAAGAGCTCCTTGGTCTTTCCGCCGCCAAATGAATCCGTTTTTAGTCCCGCGAGCGGCAGCTTTTCCATGGTCTCCCGGGTCCGTGCCTTCGCCTCTTCCGCGCCCCCCTCGTCCCGCTCTTCGAGGAATTCTTCCAGCGGCGCGAGGAAATCCCGGCCGCCCTCGGTCTTCGGCTCGATGTACCAGCCGTCCGCCGTTTCCGTGAAGACGATGTCGCCCTCCGGAGAGGCGGGATCGATCCCGAACGCCGTGCAGAAGCAGGTCTCGGCGGGGCGGCGGCAGGTCATCGTGAGGATCAGGCCGTGGGCGCGCCGGTTTTGATAATAGGTATCGACGGGCTCGGAGAGGAAGACCTTGTCGAGGATCCCGAAGGAGCGCGCGTCGCAGGCCCGGACGCCGAACACGGCAAAGTCCTCGTGCTCCGTGCGCGGATCGAGGATCTTGATCTTTTTGTCCTCGATCCGGAAGCCGACGAGGTTCTCCGTCTGCGGGAAAAAGAAGTCCTTCGCGCTCCGGGTCGTTTTGAGCCCCTGCGAGACCGGGGTCCTGGGCTTATAGCGGCGGTACGCGCTCTTGTTCGGCTCCTCGTCGATGGGGACGTAGATCGTCCGGTGTTCAGCCGCTGCGGTGAGGAAGCAGTCGAGATCGGTTCTTTTGAGGAATTTCATCACGCGCGCCCCCTTTCGCGGACCACGGAAGCCTCGGCGTCCCCTTCGGTATAGGAGGTCAGGGGATTTTTCGTCCCGTCGTCCTCCCCGGCCCGGTAGGTCCCGTAGAGCTCGTCAATGTCCTTGATGAACTTGCGGTTGAGAAGGTGCAGCGGAATGTGCTCGGGACAGACGCGCGAGCATTCGCCGCAGTCGGTGCACCGTCCGGCGACGTGGAACGCCCGGATGATGTGATACATGTTTTCTTCAAACGGATCGGCCGCCGTCTTCTGCGAGATGCCGGAGTCCGGATTGTCGAACACGCAGTTTTCGCAGGTGCAGGCGGGACAGACGTTGCGGCAGGCGTTGCAGCGGATGCACTTCGAGAGCTCGCTGCGCCAGAAATCAAACCGCTCCTCGGCCGTCATGGTCTCGAGCTTGGCGACCCCGGCAAACCGTACGTCGTCCGGCAGGTCCTCGCCCTCTTCACCGAGCAGCTCGTCATACACGGGATGCCGCTTCGACTTGCACGCGAGGCAGCGCTCCGCGAGGACGTCCGCCTGCTTCACGCGCTCCTCGCCGTAGACCGTGGAGACGACGAAGTCCTCTCCGTCCTCCGCGATCCCCAAGACGCCGTCGATGCCGGCCTTTTTGATCCGATCGATGTCGGCCTTGCCCGCGCAGGGGATGCCGATCAGGTACACGTTTTCCCTCCTGACGCGGTGTTCCGCCAGAAGCTGGTTGAACGAGAAGGCGTCGCAGGGCTTGAGGAAGGCGAGGATCCGCCCGCCGTCTTTCGCCGATTCGCGGATGAGGTATTTCGACACGTTCGCGCCGCAGAAGGCGTCAAAGACGAAATCCCTCTCGAGCTCTTCCGCCGTCTCGAAGACCGCGGGGGTGACGTCGTAGGAGAACTCGCCGCGCCGCCAGCCGATCACGCGGCTCACCGTTCCGTCGGCGAGGAGCGCCTTGGCTCTGTTTTTCATCATTTCCTGCATCGGAGGTCCTCCAGTCTGCGGTTCGGTCCGAGCGCGGCGATCTCGGCGGCGAAGCTCTTCATGGTTTCGGCGAACTTCTGGCCCTCCGCCGCGGAGACCCATTCGACCCGCGTCCGGCCCCGCTCGATCCCGAGATAGTCGAGCATCGAGAAGAGGAGCGTCATCCGGCGGCGGGCGTAGTAGTTGCCGGTCGTATAGTGGCAGTCCCCCGGATGGCATCCGCAGAGGATCACGCCGTCCGCGCCGCGCTGGAAGGCCCGCAGGATGAACATGGGATTCACCCGGCAGGAGCAGGGGACGCGGATGATCTTGATGTTGGAGGGGTATTGGAGCCGGTTGGTCCCGGAGAGATCCGCCCCGGCGTAGGAGCACCAGTTGCAGCAGAAGGCCACGATGGTGGGCACGAAGGTTTCGTTTTCATTCACTTGCATATCGCGTCTACCTCCGCCATGATCTGGGAATTCGAGAATCCGTAGAGGTCCATCGCGCCGGACGGGCACGCCACGGTACACGCGCCGCAGCCCTGGCACACCGCCGGATTGACGATTGCCACGCGGCGGGTCTTCGTCGTCCGGTCGGGCATCCGGAAGTCGCGGTCCTCATATGTGATCGCCCCGTAGGGACAGACCGAGGCGCAGTTCGAGCACCCGTTGCACATCCACTCGTCGGAATGCGCGACGCACGGGTTCCCGGTCAGCTTGTCCTTCGCGAGCAGCCCGATGACCTTCGCGGCGCACGCGGATGCCTGCGAGACGGTCTCGGGGATATCCTTCGGTCCCTGGCACGCGCCGGAGAGGAAGATGCCCGCCGTGGGGCTCTCGACCGGACGCAGCTTCGGATGGGCCTCGGTGAAGAAGTCGTTCGTGTCCATGGAGGCCGTCAGCATGGTCGCCAGCGGCCGCGCGGTCTTCGAGGGCTCGATCGCCGCGGCGAGGACCACGAGGTCGGCCCGGATGTGCAGCTGCTCGTTCATGAGGAGATCCGAGCCCTGCACGTCGAGCGTGCCGTCCGCGCGGGGAGCCACCTTTCCGACGGCGCCCTTGATGTAGTGCACGCCGTATTCCTCCGCGGCCCGGCGGTAGAACTCGTCGAAGTTCTTGCCCGGCGTGCGGACGTCGATGTAGAACACATACACGTCGGTGTCCGGGTATTTCTCCCGGGTCAGCATGGCGTGCTTCGCCGTGTACATGCAGCAGATCTTCGAGCAGTAGGTCTTGCCCTTCTCCGCCGTGCAGCGCGATCCGACGCACTGGATGAAGACGATGGTGTGCGGATGGCGTCCGTCGGAGGGCCGGAGCAGCGTCCCGGAGGTCGGACCGGCGGCGTTGGTGAGCCGCTCGAACTCGAGGGAGGTGATGACGTCCTTCGACTGGGTGTAGGCGTATTCGTCGTACCGGTCGACCTTGATCGGCTCATACCCCGTCGCCGCGACGATCGCGCCGTAATGCTCCTCGAGGAAGGTGTCTTCCTGGTGATAATCGATCGCGCCGACCGTGCAGATCTTCGAGCAGAGGCCGCACTTGCCGTTTTTCAGCATGTTGCACCAGTCGGGGTCGATCCGCGCGACCTTCGGGACGGCCTGCGCGAACGGGATGTAGACCGCCCGACGCTGATCCATACCGAGATTGAATTCGTTCGGGACCTTCTTCACCGGGCATTTCTCGGTGCAGAGTCCGCAGCCCGTGCACTTTGTCTCGTCGACGTAGCGCGCCTTGCGCCGGATCTTCACGGTGAAGTTGCCGACGAAGCCGGAGACCGCCTCCACCTCGCTGAACGAGAGGATGCGGATGTTTTCGTTCTGCGCGCAGTCCACCATCTTCGGGGTGAGGATGCAGGCCGCGCAGTCGAGCGTCGGGAAGGTCTTGTCGAGCTGCGCCATCTTGCCGCCGATGGTGGGTTCCTTCTCCACGATATCCACGGGGAAGCCCGCCTCCGCGATGTCGAGGGCCGTCTGGATCCCCGCGATGCCGCCGCCGATGACGAGGGCGCGCTTGGTGACCGGGCTCTCCCCCGCGATGAGGGGCGCGTTCAGAAGGACCTTCGCGATGGCGGCGCGCCCGAGAATGATCGCCTTTTCTGTCGCCTCTTCCTTGTCCTTATGGATCCACGAGCACTGTTCGCGGATGTTTGCGATCTCGACCATATAGGGGTTGAGGCCCGCCTGCGCCGCCGCCTTGCGGAAGGTATTCTCGTGCATCCGCGGAGAGCAGGAGCAGATCACGACGCCGTCGAGGGCGTGCTCACGGATCGCGTCCTTGATGAGGTTCTGCCCGGATTCGGAGCACATATAGGGGTAGTCCGTCGAGACCGCCACGGACGGCTCACGTCCGAGCGCCTCCGCGACCGCCTTCACATC
>JAFZPN010000061.1 GCA_017550315.1 Clostridia bacterium | reverse complement strand
GTAAGGCAATAAAGACAAAACCGGCGTGACCGTTTGCGATCGCGTCGGTTTTTTGTATGGCCGGATTATCGGAGATTCTCCCGGAAAAACGCGAGCGTCTCTTCCGCGACCCGCGCGCCGTCCTCGGGACCGAATCCGTGACCCGCGCCTTCGACGGCGATCAGGCGGGCGGACGGGAAGGTCTTCGCCGCGCGCTCGGAGTACGCGATCGGCACGAGGGTGTCCGCCGTCCCGTGGAAGAGCAGGACCGGACCGGGATATGCCCGGATCACGTCGTAGATGTCGAAGGAGAGCGCGTTCCGGTGGTAGACCGCGCCGAGGGGCATTCCCATGACCTCCATCCGTTCGGGAATGTGATCGGGATCGGGCGCGCGCTTTCTCGTGTCGTCCTGGATCACGTAGGCGGGGAAGAGCGCGGTCAGTCCGCGTACCCGGTCGGGGCGTTTTCCCGCCGCGTACGAACAGACGAATCCGCCCTGGCTCTGTCCGAAGAGGAAGAGGTTGTCCCCGTCGATCTGCGGCATCGCGGCGAGCCCGTCCATCACGGCAAAGAGATCCGCCGCCTCCGTGAGGACCGACATCTCGTCGGACCGCCCTCCGCTCCGGCTGCCCCATCCGCCGCCCGCGAAATCGAACGCATACGCCGCAAAGCCGTGTTCGGCGAAGAACTGCGCAAAGCCGAGGTTGTGCGTGTGATTGCCGCCGTAGCCGTGGCAGAGGATCACTGCGGGATGAGGACCCTCCCCCTCCGGCAGGATCAGCTTTCCCCAAAGGGAGAGGCCGTCCCGCGTGAAGACGAGCTCCGCCGTTTTTGTCAGGTTCTCCATGGCTCGCCTCCGTCCACGCCCGTCCGCGGCCCGACGTCCGATGTGTCGATCGGCGTGAATCCGAGCGCGAAGGCCGGGGATTCGGGTTTCAGGCGGAAGTCGTAATCGTAGGGATCCTCAAAGAGCGGATTGGCCGATACGGATTCGTATTCCATGCCCGCCGCCTGAAAATCCGCGAGGGTGAGCCGCCCGCCGTCTCCGAAATTGCGCAGGATCGGCTCCTCGCGCGTGCAGTCGGTGAGGATGTTCCGCTTCGTCGAGACGGTGTGTCCGGCGATCTGATTCCGGCTGATGTCGTAGAGCGGGACGCGGTCGGCGAAGAGGATATTGTTCTCGAAGAGGATCGAGAGGTGCGGCTCGGTGCGGCTGACGCGGATTTCCTGTCCGCCGGCAAAGGCGAAGACGTTGTTGCGCACGGTGTTCATCGAGCCGTAGTGCTGGTGATAGGAGTTGTCCGAGCACTCGTAGCAGATGTTGTTCTCAAGTGTGATGAAGGACGAGCCCTCGTCGGTGTAGAGCGCCCAGCCGCCGTAGTTCTTCGACTTCACGTGGTGGATCACGTTCCCCGATACCACCGTGCCGGGCTGCGCGCCGAGGAGATACACGCCGCCCATGTCGGAGAGCATCCCGTCGCCGAGGTGGTGGATGTGGTTCTTCTCGATCCGGTTGTCCCGCGAGATACTCGGCGCGTATCCCCAGACCCATCCGGCGGAGACCCCGGTGTAGTAGAGGTAGCCGATCTCGTTGTGCGAGACGGAGTTCTCGTAGGTATGGATGAGCAGCACGCCGCAGGCCGCGAAGTACCGCCGCCCGCAGGAGAGGATCGTGCAGTCCTCGACCGCGTTGCCCCAGGTGTGTGTCGACTCCGGGGATCCCACCGCGCCGCCGATGATCTTGACGCCGCCCGCGCCGCCGTCGCGCATCAGGGTGCGCAGGATGCGGATCCCGTGGCAGCCCTCGCCGACGACGAAGCCGTGGACGCCGTAATTCTCGAGCGCGCAGTCCTCGACCGAGCAGTTCGCCGCATACCGGAAGGAGAAGGATCCGTCTGCCTGCGCGACTGCCTGCGCGTCGGAGGCAAATTTCACGGCCTCGCCCTCTCCGGACGCGCCGAATCCGACGGAGCCGTATTCCCCGCGCGTTACGCCCATCTTCAGCCCGCGGAACCGGATGTTCCGGACGGGATTCTCCGGCGTGCCCGTGATCTCGAAGAGCTTGGCGATCCGCGGGATGTACGCGTCGATCGTCTCGGGCGTGATCGACTCGTCGCGCGGGACGTAGTAGATCCGGTCGCCGTCCGCGTACCATTCGTCGGGATGCCCGAAGGTCTCCGCCACGTTTTCGAGGCAGTATTCGAGCCCCGAGGCCGTCCCCGGTCCGCCGTCGATGTTGAAGCGCGAGGGATAGAGGAAGGTCACGCGGCGCGAGGCGGGATCATAGCTCTCCATCGGCGTGTGCTCGTCGATCCAGTAGTGGCAGAAGCTGATCTGCACGCGGTCGATGTTTTTGAAGTCCCGGATGTCTCCCGCCTTTGCGATGAACCACTTCGACGAGGAGAAGAGCTGACCGTCGTGGTTCTCGACATCCTCGGGATAGAGCCAGCCCTCCTCGGGATAGCGGGTGAGCTTCGCGCGGGTGCCGTTCACGTAGAAGTCGGTGAAGTCCGCCGCGCCGGGCAGGGGCGCCGAGAGGCATTTCGTGTCGTTGTAGGTGTCCCATTCCCAGCCGTCGATCTTCACGCCGCCCACGACGCGCACATCCGCCTGTCCGTCCGGTTCCACGGTGACGCGCGTCACGTCCGGGCCGATCTTCACGGTGCGGGAGAGACAGTGCACGCCCTCGGTCAGGCGCACGGTGATGGGCTGTCCGATGCCGACGCGGCGCAGCCCCGCGATGAAGGAGAAGGCCGCTTCGAGGGAGGGGAAGGGCGCGCCCGCGGATGACGGGGTCCTCTCCGTGCCGCTCATGGGATCCCCGCCGTCCGGGGAGACAAAGAGCGTGGTGATTTCGTTGAAAGCGATCATGGTGTCCTCCTATGAAAAAGGGGACGGGAAAGACTCCCGTCCCCGGTTGATGAATCAGCCGTTGATGTCCGCATACACGGAGGTGTTGAAGTGGATGCCAGAGGCGTAAGAATTGAGCATCTCGTTGTAATCCGCGCTCTTCAGGGCGGATTCCACGGTGTTCTGCCATGCGGCCTTGTCCCCTTCGCCGACGTAGTACATCAGGTGCCAGCCGGTGGACGCCGCTTCGATCAGACCGTGATCGCCGGGCTTGCGGCTCTCGTCGAAGAGCCAGTCGTTGAACTCGGTGACCATATCGCCTTCCGCGACATTCTCATAGAGACCGCCGTTGTCGACGGAACCCGGATCCTCGGAATAGGTCGGGACCATCTCGATGAACTTCTCTTCGGTGAATCCGGCCGCTTCCCATTCGGCGTAGGCGGCGTCGGCAGCCGAGGAATCCTCGTGATTGTCATACTGGAAGAGGATGTGGCGGACGTTGCGGGTCTTCTGCTCGTCGCGGTACGGAGCCGCGGTGAGGAGATAGACGGTGTAGGTTGTCGCGCCTTCTTCGCCGTCGATCTTGCTCTCGCCGACGTTCGCGGAGAACGCCCAGTCGGAGATCGAGGGGATCGAGGAGGCGAGGACGTGGCGGTGGTAGGCATTCGCGACGGCGGATTCGACGGAATCCTCGGTCGTGCCTTCCTTCGCGGCGAGCGCGCGGAGCGCATCCTCAAACGCGGAGGCGGTGGTCGCGGCGGCAAGGGTCTGGGCTGCCTCGTATGCCTTCGCGGAGTTCTCGGCGGAGGTGGTCGTCGGGTTCTCGTTTTCGTCGTATTCGGCGAAATCCGTCGCGTAGAGCGTGTAGGAATAGTAGTCCACGCCCTCGAAAGTCGACGCGTTCTCGTTGTAATATGCTTCGATCTGCTCGTCGGTGTAGGAGAGGGAATCCATGTAGCTGTTGTAGTACTTCTGCGCGAGGGCGTTGAGCTCCATGCACTTTCTCACGTCGCCGACGCTCACGGGATTGGACATCGTCATGAGCAGATAGGTCTTCGCGTTGTAGCCGTAAGCCTTGGCGGTCTCTTCGAGAGCGTCGATGTTCTCTTCGATCGCGGCCTTGTCGTCGGCGTCGAGGGTGATGCCCGCCTCATTCGCGCCTTCGCAGAGCTCGAGCATGTTGGCGACATAGCTCTCGGTGTTGGACATGAAGTAATCAAACCAGGATCCGCCGTCCGAGAGGAAGGAGCAGGTCTGGGATTTCAGCGAGGTCCCCGTCTGGATGCCGAGATAGCTGAAATAGGAATAATAGGACTGGTACTGCGTGTTGTAGAAATACGCCATCATCGTGCCCGAAACCTTGTAATGTTCGGAGGAGGCGGCGGTCTTGGAACGCAGGATCACGCCGGAATCATAGAGGCGGTTGTAAACGACCAGTCCGAGTACGAGGACGACCGCGAGGATCGCGCAGATCGTAATCAGTAGTGATTTTTTCTTTTCCTTCGTCATCTCTGGAAAAGCTCCTTTCAAATGCTGTAAAAAATCGGGATTTACCGGGATATTATACCACACGATTTCCCGGATTGCAAGCCTTTTCCGGAGGCTTAACAAAAAGCGGCGCAGTTATTCACCGGGATTTCATATCCTCCGAAACGTCCGTCGGCACAAGATCGCATTCCATCGCCGCCACCGCCCGCCGCGCCTCGAATCCCGCGGCTTCGTAGATGCGATGTGCTGTGCCGTCCGCCCCGGTGAAGAGGGTCATGTAGTCCGCGCCGAGCGTGCGCAGTCCGTCACAAAGCATGGCGAAGAGAGTCGAGCCGAGTCCGCGCCGCCGGTAATCCGGATGGATGCCGATCCCGGCGAAATACCCGCGGCCGTCGTCCGTGCGCCGCATCGGGCCGGCAAATCCGCACACGAAATCCCGTCCGTTGTTTTTCATTCGGACCTCTTCCCGCTCGTCCGCCGCGATCATGACGGGCAGGGGATCCTCCGACGCTTCGTTCGCAAGGAGCGTCCGCCGCCAGTCCTCGCTGCCGAGCGCGTCCGTGAGGGGCCGGAAGGATCCGTCCGACGAGGGATCCCAGAGCCGCACCGAAAGACCAGAAGCTGCGTTCTCTGCGATCTTTTCCCGCAGCGTATCCGGTATCCGGTAGTCCGCGAGGGCGCGCGCGTAGACGTTCATCCGGGCGAAAACCCGCCATCCTTCGGTCAGCAGGAAGCCGTACAGCGTCGAATCCTCCGGTACGCCGGGCAGTCCCGGATGCGAAAAGCCCTCCGGTCCGGGCAGACGCCAGCGGAGGAGGCAGGGATTATAAAATACCCAGCGCAGCCGCCTCAGCGCAGGATTTTTCTCCCGCATCGCGGCAATGAGCTCATCGAGCAGCGCGTGACGCGTTTCGTCGTCCGGGGCGAGCAGGACCGTGACATAGCCGGTTTGTGCACCCACAGACGCATTTCCCGCGGCAAATCCGGCATCGATCCCGTCCTTTTCCGCGAAAACAGCCGTTTTTTGCGCCGAAATGCCGGGTACGGGCAGGGGATATCCCTCGAGAAAGAGCGCGCCCGCCTCTTTATCCCCGATCGGGAGCAGAAAGGCGGCCGCGGCCATGCGGTTGTATATGTCGGCGATCCGATGCGCGTCGGACGCACCGGCAGGTTGATATTTCATACTTTTCTTTTCTCCTCGGAGTGGCAGGGATTTCCACCTGGCACGACGGCGGACGTCCGGAAACGCGTGTATCCACAGGACTTTTCCACAGGCTGTGCATAACTGCGCACGCCGGACGGTAAAATCCCGCGGAAAACGGAGGAACGACGGTTGTTTTTTCAAACTTTCGCTCTTCGTCATCCATCCGCGCGGAAAAACACCCGCTTCGGACAGATTCCGCGGAGCGCTCAGAAGGAGATTTCCGCGACGACGGGGCAGTGATCGCTCGCGACGATCTGACGCACATGCACGTCCTTGACCGTCACGGCTTTCGACGTGTAGATATAGTCGATCAGATCGATCGGGGCGTGCGACGGGTGGCTCAGCTCCCCACGCGAGGTGAGGAGGGAGTGCGTCTCCCGCAGCGATGCGTCGAGGGGGGCGAGGACCGGATCATCCGGCGTCACGTTGAAGTCGCCCATGAGCGCAAAGGGCAGGGTCTCCTCCGCGGTCAGCGTCGCGGCGAGGGAGGCGGCGTGCTCCGCTTCGACGGGCGAGAGGCCGAAGTGCGACGCATACACGGCGAAGCGTCCCCCGTCCGGGAGATCGATCACCGCGCGCAGGATCGATCGGGGCTCAAAGCGCGGCGCGTCGGCGAGGGAAGCGGGATCCGGGATCTTATAGACTTTCGCCTCGACGATCGGCCAGCGGGAGAGGACGGCGTTCCCGTAGGGGTTCCATCCGCTGACGTAAAACGAGCGTCCGAACCAGCCGTGATAGCCGAGGTATCCCGCCATGAACTCGGTCTGCGCGGTATAATCGGGATGATCGCCCCGCCCGCGGACCTCGTTCAGGCCGATGATGTCGGCGCCTTCGTCCCGGATGACGTCCGCCATGACGGAGAGATCGATCCGTCCGGGATTCGACAGGTGCACGTGGCCGTGCTGGATGTTGTAGGTCATGACTTTGATGTCCATGCGGTATTTCCTCCCGCCCGGGGTTTTCCGGGCTTTATGATTGGTTCGCGATCCCGAAAATCAGAACCGGATCTCTCCGCGTTCTCCGCATATGCCCTCGGCAAGGAGCTCGCCGTCCGCGCGGAGCACACGCCAGCCGTCCCGCTCGACGCGGATGTCAAAGACCGCGCCGAACGCATGGATGTCTTCGAGATAGAGGTGATCCATGCCCGCGGGGAGGGTGGGCTTGACGGTGCAGGCATTTAACCCCGTCGGGGTCAGATCGAGCATCCCTTCGAGGATGACCTTGCAGAACAAGGCGCTCTCCCCGGAGAGATGCCGCCTCCCTCCCTCGGGATAGGCTTCGACGGCATAGGGGACGCGCTCGCCGAGCAGACGGTTGTTCACGTAGCGTCCGAGCAGCTCCCACGCGCGGTCGGTATAGCCCGAGGCGAAGATGCCGCGGAGGGTGTACAGTGTCGAGCGGTCCCAGATCGTCTCCGATCCCTCCGCGGTGAGGAATCCGTCGGGCCGCATGAGGTATTCCGAGGTCAGTGCGTCGACGGTGGCCTTCGCGCGGTCGTAGATCCCGACGCACAGCGGCATCGAAATCCACGAGCGCATCACCTCGCAGCCTTCGTAGTACCGGTAGGCGGGGATGCCGTGGATCGTGTATCCGAAGAAGGCATCGATGGCTTCCCGCAGCGCTTCTGCACGTTCCCGGTAAATCGTCCCGTCCTCCCCGAGCGAATCGGCGAGCGCGGATGCAGCCAAAAGACCGGCGTAGCAGAGCGTGGAGGTGCAGAGATTGGCGTCGCCGGAGGGAAAACGCCCTTCGAGCTCGTCGCGGTCCGAGGCGATGACGCCAGCCGCGTTCTTTTTCCGCTCGCAGTATTCGGCGCACCAGCGGATCGCGGGCCAGAGCTCCCGCGCGATCTTCCGGTCCCCGACGGTCAGCGCAAAGCGGGACGCGCCGTAGAGGTACATCGCCGCATCCCCGCGGTCCCCCGCGCCGTTCCAGTAGTCGATGCCCTCCGCGATGACGGAGGACGGGATCGGCGCGTAGCGGTCGGACATGAAGGGCATGTACATCCGGTAGGCGTTCAGGCTCGCCTCGATAAGGGCGGGATCGCCGGTGTATGCGAAGGCCGGTCCCGCGTATTCCACCTGATCGTTGCACCAGGTGGCGGCATAATAGGAGAATCCGCCCGGGGAGTGGATCAGACCGTATCTTGTGCGGAAGACCGATTCGCCCGCCCGCAGCTTCGCGAAGCGGAACATGAGATCGAGGGCGGGATCCCCCGTGTCGAGCTTCATCGGCGCGGTGAGCCGCTCAATGCTTGCCAGCCGCAGGCAGTATTCCTCCCGCGCGGTGCCGGGATCGGGATCTTCGTTTGCCAGCCGGCCCGTGATGGCGACGGAATACTCATAAACTTCACCCGGCGCGAGAACGGCGGGTTTGCCGTCCGGGAAGATCTCGAGGATGTTGATCCCCATCGGTCCCATCGTCTGATCGACCTCGATCCGGCCGGTGCGGTCCAGCGCGAGGGAGACGGGGGAGGTGCCGTTGTTCTTCACCGTGACGAGCTCATACGCCGCGCGCCGGCTCGAAGACGGGAAGCAGAGACGGCGGATCGAGAGGGATCCCGCTTCCGTCGCAAGCTCGACGATGCCATAAAGCTTGACGGAGCACAGCGTCTCCGTAACAGGCTCTCCGTCGGCGAGAAGACGCGGCAGCATCTCCGGCGGAACATCCATTTGATAGGAGGCGTGGGTGTTGTTCGGGCGGAGGCGCAGGGTGGGGAAGACGGGATGGTGGCGGAGAACGAAGCCCTGCCCGTCCACGCCGTAGGTGACGACGACCGAGCACCCGAAGCCCGCCATCTCCATGTCGTCGGTGTGAAGCTCTCCGGGCTTGACGTTCCAGACGACGGCGTTTTCTCTCGGAAGAATGGTCCAGCGTGCCATGATGAGACTCCTTGTCGGTGAAATAGGTGGGTGAGCGGTCAGTTGATCGTATAGATCATCCCGGAATCAGCGTCTTCCCGCGTGAGCTGATCGATCGGCGTTTCGGGGACAAATTCCTCCTCCTCGACCTTGTCGTGCGGGAGCCCGGCCTTGTCAAAGAGACGTCCGATCGCTTCCATATAGGCGTCATAGTCCTTGAGGAAGGACATGCCGTGATCCGCCTCCTCGCTCGTGAAGAATTCGGCGAAGGGCAGGACATGGCCGTCCTTGTCCTCGAGCGATTTGATATTCTCCTCGCTCATGGCATACGGGACAAAGCCGTCCTTTCTGCCGTGCGCGATGAGGATCGGGATCGGCTTCGGATAGAGACTTGTGTCCGTCAGGCTGCGCAGCGCGTCGGGTACGGAGACCTTGTCGAGGTCGTATTTCGCGAGCAGTTTCGTCCAGAGGCGTCCGCCGTAGTAGACCGGGAAGGCCGGTATGTGCATGTGCTTGCGCAGGACATCGCGGCAGATCGCGCCGGGCGTCGTATAGCCGCAATCCGCGATGATCGCCCGGACATTGTCGGGATAGCCCACGCCGCACGCCAGCATGACGGTGCCGGAGCCCATCGAGACGCCGTCCATCACGACCGGGAGGCCGGGCCAGCGTTCCTTGATATAGTTCGCCCAGTCGACGACGTCATACCGCTCGAACGAGCCGAAGCAGATGTTGCCGCCTTCGCTCCGGCCGTGACCGCGCTGGTCGATCAGGAAGAGGGAATACCCCATGTCATAGACCGACTTGATCGCGCCGCTGAAATCCCCGAGGGAGGAGGAGCGGTAGCCGTGCACCATGAGGAACATGCCGCGCGCGTCCGGGTGCTCGTACACGCGGGCCGAAAGCTTCAGGCCGTCGCGCGAGGTGATCGTGACGAATTCCGCGAGGCGTCCCTTGACGAGGGCTTCCCCTTCCTTCATGCGCGCGAAATCCTCGTCGGATTCTTCGTCGCGCTTGCCGAGGGGCAGCTCCCAGCACTTGTTCTGGCGTTTGTCGTCGCGCTTGATTGCCAGACGGTAGAGGTAATAGCCGCCGACGAAATAGAGGAGCAGGATCAGAACGGCGAGTACGCCGATGACCCAGGCGGCGATCTGCAAAGCAATCTGCATGGTTTACACTCCTTTGATCATATCGAGAAATTCTTCTTCGCCGATGACCGGGATGCCGAGCTCGTTCGCTTTCGTGAGCTTCGATCCGGCGTCCGATCCGGCGAGAACATAGGTGGTCTTCCTGGATACGCTGCCCGACGCCTTGCCGCCGTGCTGCTTGATGAGCGCGGTGGCTTCGTCGCGCGTCATGGTGGGCAGGGTCCCCGTGAGTACGAAGGTCATTCCGGCGAGCGTTTCCGATGCGGGACCGGCAGGTTCTTCCGAGACGGGGAGCGCAGTCACGACGCCCGCTTCGCGCAGTTTGTCCACGAGGCGGCGCGTCTCGGGCAGGGCGAAGAACTCGACGACGGTCTCGGCGGTGACCGAACCGATGTCGGGGATGTCCGCGAGAGCCTCCGCATCGGCGTCAAAGAGCGCGTCGACCGAGCGGAACCGTCCGATCATGGCCTCCGACGCCGCTTCGCCGACATGACGCACGCCGAGCGCATAGAGGAGCCGGGCAGGACCCGCTGTTTTGGAGTTCTCCAGCGCGGCGAGGAGGTTCTCCGCCGATTTGTCCCCCATCCGTGGCAGCGCGGCGACGTCTTCCTTTTTGAGCGCGTAGAGGTCCGCGGCATCCGCGATCAGGCCCTCGTCGATGAGGAGCTTCACGATCGCGGGACCGAGCCCGTCGATGTTCATCGCTCCCCGGCTCGAGAAGTGGATGATCCCGCGCTCGAGCTGAGCCGGGCAGGCGGGATTCTGGCACCGGAGCGCGCCGCTGTCCCCCTCCTCGGAGTCCCAGAACAGCCGCTCACCGCAGGACGGACAGGTCGCGGGGAAGGTGTAGGGAACCTCGTCCCCCGTGCGCGCCTCCCGGACCGAGCCGATGATCTCGGGGATGATGTCGCCCGCCTTCTGTACGATGACCGTGTCGCCGAGGCGGATGTCCCGCTCGCGGATGATGTCGATGTTGTGCAGTGTCGCGCGGGAGACTGTCGTCCCGGCGAGCCGCACGGGCTCAAGGATCGCGAGCGGCGTGAGGACCCCGGTCCGGCCGACGTTCACGCGGATCTCGAGAAGTTTTGTCTTCTTCTGCTCCGGCGGATACTTGAAGGCCGCGGCCCATTTCGGCGTCGAGGGATTCTCGCCGACGATCGCGCGCTGGGAGAGGGAATTGATCTTCACGACCGCGCCGTCGATGTCGTAAGGCAGTCCGTCGCGTTCTTCGCCGATCTCGCGGATGGCGTCGATCACCTCGTCGGGGGAGGCGGTGAGGCGGCGGATCGCGATGCGGTGGAAGCCGAGCGCGCCGATCCGCTCAATGGTCTCGGCGTGGGTCAGGGGTTCGTGACCGTCCGCGTACAGCGATCCGGTCTGATAATTGAAGACGAAGATGTCGAGGTGCGCGGCCGCTGTCTCCTTCGGATCGAGCCGGCGGAGGGAGCCTGCCGCCGCGTTCCGGGGATTGGCGAAGAGGCGCTCTCCCGTCGCTTCCTTTTCCGCGTTGATGCGCTCGAAGGCCGCCCGGGGCATGTACACCTCCCCGCGGACCGTCAGATCGAGCGGCTCCGGGAGGGCGTGCGGGATGCCCGCGATGGTGCGGATGTTCTCCGTCACGTTTTCTCCGACCGTGCCGTCCCCGCGGGTCGCGCCGAGGGTCAGCCGCCCGGCCTCATAGGTGAGCGAGACGGACAACCCGTCGATCTTGGGCTCCACGGAATAGAGGATCTCCTCCGGCGGGATCCCGGCGTCCGCGAGGGTCTTCGTCGTGCGTTCGAGAAATGCACGCATTTCGTCTTCGGAGAACACGTCCGAGAGGCTCCCCATCTTCACGGGATGGGTGATCTTCTCGAATTTCTCCGACGGCGCGCCGCCGACACGGTGGGTCGGGGAATTGGGATCGTCGAGCTCGGGATGGGCGATCTCAAGCTGTTTTAACTCCTCAAAGAGGGCGTCGTATTCATAGTCGGACATCTCCGGGGCGTCTTCGTTGTAATAGAGCTCCGCCGCACGGCTGATCACGCGGCGCAGCTCTTCCGCACGCCGCCGGAGGTCATTCTTTTCGTTTGCCATAATCCTTGCCTGTCGTTTCCGGAATTGCATTTTCACTGTCTTTCATTGTAGCACACCGCCGGGCGATTTGCAAGAGGAAAGGCGGGAAAACAGAAAAAACGGGGCACGGCAGGAGCGTACCCCGTTATGGGTAAATCTTATCGCACGGGGATCCAGACGAGCATGTCGCACTCCCCGCGGTTCGCGAAGCAGCAATAGGGGATGAGCCGGATCGATGCGGGTGTGAGATGTTCCGCATAAGGCGCATAGAGCGCGCCGTCTGCGTCCTTCGCCCGGAATCCGCCGACGGTCACGACGGGCAGCGGGAACTCCGGTACCATCGATACCTCGGCGTCTGCGATCTCGGCGCGGTCGAAGAATAGCGTGTGGACGGAGCCGCCGTTGTCATGCCCCTCCGCGCAGTACACGATCGGTCCGCGGCGGAGAACGGCACGCCCGAGATTCGGCGTCACGCGCGGATTGGCGGCGAGCAGGACGGGCTTCATTCCAAAGGTGACGGTGATCTCGCCGGCGTCGAACTTCGCGTAGCCGCGGCAGTCGGCGTGCGGACGGTCGGCCGTGAAGGCGGTGCACCATCCGGGGATGCGGACGTAGACCGGGACATTCGAGACGATCTTCACGGTGCCGTCCATGGGGTAATCCGTCGTCTGCGAGACCTTCACGCCGTCTTTTTCAAAGACGCTCGTGCCGAACTGGTTGATCCACACCGCGCGCTCGCCCTCGTCCCAGGCGTAGAAATAGTCGCCGATCGCGGGGAGGAGGCGGTTGAGGTTCGGCGGGCAGCAGGAGCATCCGAAGATGCGGACGCGTTCGGTGATCGGCCAGTGTTCGCCGTCGTTCGTCGCCGTGATGCGGTGCCGCTCGGTGAGGTTGATCTCGAGCGGGTTCTCGTAGAAGAACTTCTCGCCGTCGAGGGAGAGGCCGGAGAGCGCGCCGTTGTACATCTCGAGTTCCACGGCGTCCGCATAGGCCGAAGTCCGCTCGGGATCGGCGCGGAACAGGCGGTTCGCGAAGAACATCACGCCGATCGATGCGCAGGTCTCGGTGTAGGCCTTGGCGTTCGGGAGGTCGTAGGGAATCGTGAACGCCTCGCCGATGTTGGTGGATCCGATGCCGCCAGTGACGTACATCTTGCGCCGCGTCACGTCCTCGAAGAGCGCGCGGCACGCATCGAGGAGCGCGGGATCGCCGGACTCCGCCGCAAAGTCTGCCATGCCGGAATAGAGATACATCGCGCGCACGGAGTGGCCGAACGCCTCGTGCTGTTCCCGGATCGGGGCGTGGGACTGCGCGTAGTGCGCCGCCGCGAAGATCTGCGCCTCATGGTTGTCGGGCTGGCCACGCGTCTCGAGGAAGTACTTCATCAGCTCGTAGAAGCGCGGCTCCCCGGTGGTCTTATACATCTTGTAGAGCGCGAGCTCGATCTCCTCGTGGCCGGGCGTGTTGAAGGCCGCCGTGTGGTCCTGCATGAAGACCTTCGCGATGTAATCGGCGTATTTCTCCATGCAGCGCAGGAAGCGGTCGCGGCCCGTCGCGTTGTAATAGGCGCAGGCGGCTTCCATCAGGTGGCCGGCACAGTAGAGCTCGTGGCAGTTGCGGTCGGTCCAGCGCTTTTCGGGTTCCACGACGGTGTAGTAGATGTTGAAGTACCCGTCCTCGCCCTGATTTTTCTCGATTTCGTCGACGAGGGCTTCGACCTTTTCCTCGAGCGCGGGGAGATTGTCCTTTTCGAGCAGATACGCCGCGCCTTCCATCCACTTTGCCACGTCGGAATCCCAGAAGATGTGCGGTCGGTTGGGCATGCCCTCCTTCCAGTCGCACCGGAAGGCCGCGATCCGCCCGGAGTCGGCGAAACGGTCGTACACCGCCTGCATCGTCACGTCGCGGTTGAGGTCGTATTTTTCTTTCCAGTATCCGCCCGTGAGGGTCACGTACCGGTGGTCTGTCGTCAGCATCGTTTTTTCTCCTTCCTGTATATACAGCCTGATCGGTTCAGTCCGCGATGAAATGGAGCTTGAAGCTCTCGCCGGTCCCGGACGGGCAGCGGGAGAGATTCAGGCCGGCCTTCATGAGGAGCGCGCCGGAATACTTCTGGCCGGTCCCCTCGAGCGTATAGGTCTTTTCGGGATCGAGTCCCTTGAAGCGCACGAAGTGCGTCGGGCAGTGCGCGTAGCGGAGGATGACCTCGGTGTAGAGGGCTTCGTGCTTGTCCGGGGAGACGAATTCCCACGCGGAGCGGTATGCGTCGTCCCAGGGGTTGATAATGCGGTAAAGATCGCCGTAGTGGATCAGCTCGTAATACTTGTGGTATTCCGCGACCTGTGTCTTGACGATTTCGAGATCCTTTTCGGTCAGGCGGTTCGGGTCGAGCTCGTAGCCGAAGGTGCCCCACATCGCGACGTTGCCCTTGGTCTCGAATCCCGTGCGGCGGCTCATCGAGACGTGCGCGCCCATGGTCGAGGCCGGGTAGCAGAGCGAGGTGCCGAACTGGATGGCGATGCGCTCGAGCGCGTCCGTGTTGTCCGACGCCCAGATCTGCGGGGAGAAGTAGAGCATCCCGGGATCGAAGCGTCCGCCGCCGCCCGAGCAGTTTTCGAGCAAGAGATCCGGGTAGGTCTCGGTGAGGCGTCCCATGAGTTCGTAGGTGCCGAGCACGAAGCGATGGAAGATCTCCTCACCGTGCGGTGCGGACAAAAGAGCCGATCCGGCTTCGGAAAGGTTGCGGTTGAAGTCCCACTTCACGTAGTCGATTTTGTACTTCGAGAGCACGGCGTTCATCTGTTCCCAGATGTTTTCCCGCACGTCCGCGCGCGACATGTCGATGACGTACTGATGGCGGGCGACGGAGTTCGGGCGGTTCGGGACGTGGAGGCACCAGTCGGGATGCGCGCGGAAGAGGTCGGAATCCGGGGAGATCATCTCCGGCTCGTACCAGATGCCGAATTTGAGTCCGAGCGCGTTGACCCGGTCGATGAGCGCGCCGAGGCCGCCCGGGAGCTTCTCCTCGTTGACCCACCAGTCGCCGAGCGAGGTGTGGTCGTTGTTGCGGCGCCCGAACCAGCCGTCGTCCATGACGAGCATGTCGATGCCGATCTCCTTTGCCCGCTCCGCGAAGGAGACGAGCTTGTCGGTGTCGAAATCGAAGAACGCGGCCTCCCAGGAGTTGATGAGCAGGGGGCGCTTTTCGGTGCGGTATTTCCCGCGGATGAGGTGTTCGAGATACAGGCGGTGGAAGGCGCGGGACATGCCGCCGAGGCCCTCTTCCGAGAAGACGAGGACCGCTTCGGGCGTGTCGAAGGTTCCGCCGGGATCGAGATGCCAGAGGAAGCCGTCCGGATTGATGCCCATGTTCACGCGGGTGGTCTCGTAGTAATCCACGTCCGCCGTGATGTCAAACGAGCCGGAATAGACGAGATTGAAGCCGTAGACCTCGCCCGTGTCTTCCGTCGCGCCGTGCCTCACGAGGGCGGCGAAGGGATTGTGATAGTGAGAGGAGGAGCCGCGTGTCGAGGAGAGGGAGGCATGCCCGTGTGCGAGCGGGGTCCGCGCCATGTTCCGCTCCGCGCCCCATCGTCCGTAGAGGTGGACGAAATCGAAGTCCATCGTCGTGAGCTGGACGGAGGCGGAATAGAGCTTTTCGATCTCGAGCGGCTTGTCCGAGGCGTTTTCGAGCGTGACATAGCGCGCGATGACGGGATGCGCGGCGAAGGCGATGTAGTGCAGGGTGAGCTTTGCGCCGGTCGTATGGTCTATGAGGAGGATGTCGAGCGTCTCGGCGTCTCCTTCGTCCGTCACCCAGAGGCCGGGCATGCCCGCGGGTTTCTTCGCGCCGGGGGTTATTGTATGCGAGACATAGCGGAAGTCGGTCGCGTCGTTGCCGTCGGCATTGCGGATCGCGGCGGCTGTTTTGCGGAAATCGCCCGTGCCGAAGCCGGAATACTCGAGCGGCGCGGTGTCCGGGGAGTAGACGGTCTCTCCGATGACCTCGTTGCGCGGGGAGAAGGAGGAGGCCCAGTCGCGGAACTCATAGCCGTCGAAATTCGCGTCCGGGATCTTCGCGCCGTAGTACAGACAGAGCAGGTAGCCCTCGTCCCAGATTTTCAAAATACAGGTCGAGGCGGAGGTGTCGATTTTCAGGATCTTTTTGTCTTCAAGGAAGGTGATGGGCATGGTCGGACTCCTTTCGGGACGGGCCCGCCGGGCTTATCCGGGCGGATTCCCTTGTTCGCCCCTATTATGCCATAACGGACGGTGAATTGCAAGAGAAGAATAACGAAAAAATATCTTGACTTTGCGCAGGCGCGGAGTTATAATATAGGGTAGTATGTTTTCGGCCTTGTGAGAATAAGGCCCGAAGCGACACTGCGAACGCATGGAACCGCCCCGCACGGGACGGATCGGATACAGCAGCGATCGGCGGGACATCCCCGCGGGATCGCTGAGAAACATGCAGATTTCCCAATTTTACAGTCAAAGGAGGCGCGGGATGGAATACATCATTCCCATTATCGTCGGAATTGTATGTGCTGCCGCAGGTTTTGCGGGCGGCATTGCTTATCGCAGAAAGGTCGCGGAAGCCGAAATCGGATCCGCGGAAGAACAGGCGAAGCGGATTCTCGAAGACGGCATCAAGGCGGCGGACACCAAGAAAAAAGAAGCGCTGCTCGAAGCGAAGGAAGAGATCCTGCAGACCAAGAACGAATTTGAACTCGAACTGAAAGAACGCCGCACCGAGCTGACCCGTCAGGAACGCCGCGTGCAGACCAAGGAAGAAACCCTCGACCGCAAGACCGAAGCGGTGGAGAAGAAGGACGAGGCTCTCCAGAAAAAGCTGAAGGAAGCCACCGATACGAACGAAGCCATCGAAAAAATCAAGGAGGAACAGTTTGAGACCCTCCAGAAGATCGCCGGCATGACGGCGGAGGAGGCGACCGAAAAACTCATCGCGAAGCTCGAAGGCGAGATCCGCCATGAGCAGGCGCAGAAGATCGTCGAGCTTGAACAGGAGTTCAAGGACGAAGCGGACGAAAAGGCGCGTGAGATCATCGCCCTCGCGGTCCAGCGGTGCGCCGCGGATCACGTCTCGGAGATCACGGTATCCGCCGTACAGCTCCCGAGCGAGGAGATGAAGGGACGGATCATCGGCAGAGAAGGCCGGAACATCCGCACGATCGAGACCCTGACCGGCGTCGACCTCATCATCGACGACACGCCGGAAGCGATCACGGTGTCGTCCTTCGACCCGGTCCGCCGCGAAGTGGCCCGGCTCGCGCTGGAAAAGCTGATCTCCGACGGACGGATCCATCCGACCCGCATCGAGGAGACCGTGGAAAAGGCCCGGAAGGAAGTGGACGCCACCATCAAGCAGGCAGGCGAGCGCGCGACCTTTGACACCGGCATCCACGGCATCAATCCGGAGCTCGTGAAGCTCCTCGGACGTCTGAAATACCGCACGAGCTACGGCCAGAACGTCCTCGCGCATTCCGTGGAGGTCTCCCTGCTCGCCGGCATCATCGCGGACGAGCTCGGCGTGGACAGCACGCTGGCAAAGCGCGCAGGACTCTTGCACGACATCGGCAAGGCGCTCACCCAGGAGGTCGAGGGCTCGCATGTCCAGCTCGGCGTGGAAGTCGCGCGGAAGTACCGCGAATCGAAGGAAGTCATCCACGCGATCGAAGCGCACCACGGCGACGTGGAAGCGCAGACGATCACCGCGCTCATCATCCAGGCGGCGGACGCGATCTCTGCAGCCCGTCCCGGCGCGCGGCGTGAGAATCTCGAGAACTACATCAAGCGGCTCACCAAGCTCGAAGAGATCGCGAACGGGTTCGACGGCGTGGACAAATCCTACGCCATCCAGGCCGGCCGCGAGATCCGCATCATGGTGAAGCCGGACATGGTCGACGACGATCAGATGACGATCATTGCGAGAGAGATCGTGAAGAAGATCGAGAACGAGCTCGAATACCCCGGACAGATCAAGGTGCACATGATCCGGGAGAGCCGGGCCGTGGATTACGCGAAATAATCCTGAACAGAAAAGAACCGCCGTGGGGGAGACCTGCGGCGGTTTTCACATGCGCGGGCGCAAAAGAGAAAGCCCCGTGAGGAGCTTTCCCGTCCTGATAAGACGATTTAAGATTTCAGCAGTTTCTCCGCGCAGGCCAGCCGGATGCACGAGCAGAGGATCTTGATCGCCAGTTCGAGCTCCTCCGGCTCCGGATACGTCGGCGCAATGCGCAGGTTGCTGTCCTTCGGGTCCCGCCCGTAGGGGTAGGTCGAGCCCGCCGTCGTCAGCGTAACGCCCACCGAACGCGCCAGCTGATACACCCGGCGCGCGCATCCTTCCCGGACGTACAGGCTGATGAAATACCCGCCGCGCGGCTCCGTCCAGTGCGCGATCCCGAGATCGTCGAGATACTTGTGGAAGAGATGCTCGACCAGCTCGAACTTCGGCCGGATGATGTTCGCCTGATGCTTCATGTGCTCGCGGATGCCCGCCGCCGAGCCGAAGAACTTCACGTGCCGCATCTGGTTGATCTTGTCGTAGCCGATCGTCTGCGTCGCGATGATCGGACGGATCTGCTCGAGGTTGCGCTCGCTCGCCGCCATGATCGCGAGTCCCGAGCCCGGGAACGTGATCTTCGAGGTCGAGGCAAAGTAGAAGATATTGTCCTCCGTCCCGTATTCCCGCGCGTAGTCGAAGATGTTTGCGAGGCGGACGTTCTCGTCGTAGAGCTCGTGGACCGCGTAGGCGTTGTCCCAGAAGATCCGGAAATCCGGCGCGGCGGGCTTCATCGCGGCAAACGCGTCGACGACTTCGTCCGAATAGGTGATGCCCTCCGGATTCGAGAACTTCGGCACGCACCACACGCCCTTGACAGACGGGTCGGAGCACGCGAGATCGTAGACCGCATCCATGTCGGGACCGTCCGCCTTCATCGGGACGGGGATCATTTCGATCCCGAGCGTGCGGCAGATCGTGAAGTGGCGGTCATAGCCGGGAGAGGGGCAGATGAACTTGATCCGGCCCTGACGGCACCACGGCTCGTGTCCGCCCGCGACGCCGAAGAGCATCGCCCGGACCAGCGTGTCGTACATCACGTTCAGGGAGGAGTTGCCGAGGACGAGGATGTTTCCGGCCGGGAGTCCGAGCAGGTCGCTGAACAGCTGCTTGGTCTCCGGGAGCCCGTCGAGGACGCCGTAGTTCCGGCAGTCAAGCCCGGATGCGGAGAAGCAGTCGCCGCGGGTGCTGACGATGGAGAGCATCCCGGAGGACAGATCGAGCTGCGCCTGATTGGGCTTGCCGCGCGTGAGATCGAGCGTCAGGTTCATATCCGACCAGTGGTCGAGCTTTTCCTGCTCGGCGGCGCACACCGCGAGCAGTTCGTCTGTGTTCATTTCCGTGTATGGCTTGCGTTCGTGATTGGCCATTTCCGTTACCTCGCCTCTGTGAGATGGGAGCTGTTTTGCATAATCGGATCCGGAATCCTTCAAAACGGGCGGCGAAACTGTGTCAAACCGCCTCAAAATGAAAGATCGGACCGGTGAAAAATTCATGGGAAAATCTTATAATACTACATTATACGGTATCGCATTCAGAAAAACAAGGCTATTACAGAAAATTTATCATTCGTTCACTTTTTGTTCGCAACTTCGGGAGCGCGTTTGGTTTATAATATAATCTCTGAATATTAAAGAAAAGAATGATCGCGGGACGCGAAGAAGACCCGGAGGAAGTTTTGACACAGCGAGACAGCAATCCGTATCCGTACACGGATTCCAACAAACGATACATGACCTACGACTGGTACCTGAAGACCCGCTTCGGCGGCAAGGTCGCGAAGGTATCGCTCGACATCGGCTGCACCTGCCCCAACATGGACGGCATGAAGGGCTTCGGCGGCTGCATTTTCTGCAAGAACGGCAGCTCCGGCGCGTCCGGCTCCGTTCAGGACGGGAATTCGATCGAGGAGCAGTACGCGCGGGGCAAAGAAGTCGCGCGCGGGAAATGGGATCCCGTCGGATTCATCCCGTATTTTCAGGCGCACACCAACACTTACGGCGATCCGGCGGCCCTGAGCTGCGCCTTCAACCGCGCCGCCCGCTGGCCCGACGCCGTGATGATCTCGATCGCCACCCGCCCGGACGCCCTGTCCGAGGAGATGATGGGTACCCTCGTGCGGCTGGCGCGGAAGATCCCCCTGACGGTCGAGCTCGGGCTCCAGACCTCGGACGACGAGACCGCGCGCTTCATCAACCGGTGCCACACCTTCGCCGAGTTCCGTGCGGGCTACGAGAGGCTGCGCCGCGCCGCCGACAAGGTCAACGCGGAATGCAGGCACGAGCTGCCGGCCTCCGGGGAGGAGATCGAAGGGCTCCCGATGAAGCGCTTCCAGATTGGCGTGCACCTGATCGACGGGCTCCCGGGCGAGAACGCCGACACGATGCGCAAGACCACCGCCGACGTTGCCGCGCTGAAGCCGGACATGGTGAAGCTGCATCTGTTGCACGTCCTGCGGGACACGCCGCTCGCCGCGCTCTACGAAGCCGGCGGATACGTCCCGATGGACCGCGCGGACTACATTGCCGTGGTGTGCGATCAGCTTGAGATGTTCCCCGCGACGACGGTGATCGGCAGGGTGACGGGGGATGCGCCTGCGGAGGAGCTCATGGCGCCGCTCTGGACGTCCCGCAAGACCGAGGTTGCAAACGAGATCGACAAGGAGCTCTACCGCCGCGGGACCTGGCAGGGCTGCCGGGCGGAATACTGAAAAAGAAAACAGACGGTTTGGAGCCGTCTGTCATCCGGTTTTGTCCGCTTACAGGAGGATATCCGGCGGAACCTTTTCGGGGTTTGCGCGGAAGTATTCTTCCATTTCGCGGTCCGTCTGTTCCCGCGTCTTTCCGTCAAAGTACGTTCTCTGCCATTTGGTGTAGTCAAATTGCTCGGTCTTGACGAGGAAAAGAAACCGTTCCGCGTCTACGATACTCATTTTTTCAAGCAGGCATTCCATTCCTCTCGTCAGGACTTCCGCCGCACTGGTTTCCATGGTTATTCCTCCTCTTCTTCTCTCTGGGCAAACTCCAGAGGATTGACGATCCGGATTCTGTCCGACGTATATTTGAGCAGACGAACATCGGTGGTCAGCAGGTAGTCGCATTTTGCGTATTCGGCACATGCCACGTGAACGGCATCCTTGTACTTTACGCCCGTGCTCATGATGGCATCGACGGAAGGCTGCAGGATTTCTTTTCTTTCAAAGGGAATATAGTACCTGCGGAACTGTTCCCGAAAACTCTGAATCGCGTCCCGGCGCATCCGATCGGGGTTTGCTTCGTTTTCGTACTGCAGCATAAAGGAATCCACCAGCTCCAGTTTGCCGTGCCGGATCAGCTCCTGTATATGCAGTTTTGCACGGGTCTCCATGGAGACTTTGAACTGCGTCTGGTCGTCGTATGGGCGATTGAAACAGCAATTATCCAGATAAACTCTCATTCTTGTCTCCTTCCGGTCGTTCTGCTCAACAGTATTGTACCTCTCCCCGCCGGAATAATCAAGGGTTATCCGTGTAAATTATATGTGAATGCGCGGAATGACGAGGCTTCACACAATCCTCTATTTTTGTTCATCCCGCCGATACAATAAAGGCGTATAATTATAAACTGAAATAAAATAAGAATTCATTCCGCCCAGAGGAGGCCGTTATGTACCGAATCGTACGCAAGAAACCGCTGAATCCCACGGTGACGCAGATGGAGATCGAAGCGCCGCTCATCGCCCGCAAGGCGAAGCCCGGACAGTTCATCATCCTCCGCGTGGACGCCGACGGAGAACGCATTCCCCTCACGGTCGCGGGGACGAACCCGGAGGAAGGGACCGTCAAGATCATCTTCCAGATCGTCGGCGCGACGACCGAATGCCTGAATCACAAGGAAGAAGGCGGCTTCCTCGAGGACTTCGCCGGTCCGCTCGGCACGCCGACCAAATCCGACGGCATCCGGAAGGTCTGCATCGTCGGCGGCGGTGTGGGATGCGCCATCGCGATGCCCGTGGCGGAAGAATTCCACCGCCTCGGCGCCGAGGTCACCTCGATCATCGGCTTCCGCTCGAAGGATCTCTTGATCCTCGAGGACGAATTCCGCGCCTGCTCCGACCGCCTGATCGTCATGACCGACGACGGCTCCTACGCGAGAGCGGGCAACGTCACCGTCCCGCTGAAGGAAATGCTCGAGGCCGGGAAACGGTTCGACGAGATCGTCACGATCGGGCCCCTCGTCATGATGAAGTTCGTCACGGCGGCGGCGAAGCCCTTCGGCGTCCCGGTGACCGTCTCGATGAACCCGATCATGATCGACGGCACGGGGATGTGCGGCGGATGCCGGATCACCCTCGTGGACGAAGAAGGAAAGCGCACGACGAAGTTTGCCTGCGTGGACGGCCCGGATTTCAACGGCTATGAGATCGACTTCGACGAAGCCATGTCCCGCGGCAGGATGTACGCAGAGTTCGAGCGGCACGCATACGAAGAAGCCTGCTCGCTCTTCCGGAAAGCATAAGGAGGTCCGCCATGCCCATCGATCCGAAGAAACACGAAATGCCGACGCAGGCTCCCGCCGAACGCGCGCATAATTTCCGGGAAGTGGCTCTCGGCTACTCCGAAGAGGTTGCCGTGGCGGAGGCGAGCCGCTGTCTGAACTGCAAGAATTCCCCCTGCGTCACGGGCTGTCCCGTGAACATCGCGATCCCGGACTTCATCGCGAGGATGAAGGAGCGGGACTTCGAGGGGGCGTATCAGATCATCGCGAAATCTTCGTCCCTCCCGGCGGTCTGCGGGCGCGTCTGTCCGCAGGAGACGCAGTGCGAATGCCAGTGCACACTCGGAAAGAAGTTTGAGCCCGTCGGGATCGGCCGTCTCGAACGCTTCGCCGCCGACTGGCACAACGCGCACGCCGAAGAAAAAGCCGTGCCTCCCGCCCCGAACGGCCGTCGCGTCGCCGTCGTCGGATCCGGCCCGTCCGGACTGACCTGCGCGGGAGATCTCGCGAAGAAGGGGTACGCCGTCACCGTCTACGAGGCCCTGCACACGGCGGGCGGCGTGCTGGTGTACGGCATCCCGGAATTCCGTCTCCCGAAGTCCATTGTCGCGCGCGAGGTCGAAACCCTCCGCGAGCTCGGCGTGGACATCGAGACCAACGTCATCATCGGCAAGACCCTGACGGTCGACGAGCTCTTCGACATGGGCTTTGAGGCCGTGTTCATCGGCTCCGGCGCGGGCCTGCCGAACTTCATGAACATCCCCGGCGAGGCATACAAGGGCGTCTATTCCGCGAACGAATTCCTCACCCGCTCCAACCTCATGAAGGCCTACCTCGACGACCCGAAGACCCCGATCATGAAGGGCGGACGCGTGGCGGTCGTCGGCGGCGGCAACGTGGCGATGGATGCGGCGAGAACCGCTCTCCGGCTCGGCGCGGAACACGTCTACATCGTCTACCGCCGGTCCATGGAGGAGCTCCCGGCACGGCGCGAAGAGGTCGAGCACGCCGAGGAGGAAGGGATCGACTTCCGCCTGCTCTGCAATCCCGTCGAGATCCTCGGGTACGAAAATCCCGAGAATCCGCGCGATCCGAAGAACGGCTTCGTCACCGGGATGAAGTGCATCCGCATGGAGCTCGGCGAACCGGACGCGAGCGGCAGACGCAGACCCGTGGAGATCCCGGGCAGCGAATTCACCCTCGACGTCGACGCGGTCGTCATGGCGATCGGCACCTCCCCGAACCCGCTCATCAAGAACACGACGGATGGTCTCGAGGTGAACCGCCGCGGCGGCATCATCGTGAACGAGGACGGCCTGACCTCGCGCGAAGGCGTGTATGCGGGCGGCGACGCGGTCACGGGGGCGGCTACGGTCATCTCCGCGATGGGCGCCGGCAAGGTCGCGGCACGTGCGATCGACGAGGCGCTGTCGAAATAGGAATCCCATCGGGGGCGCAGCTTTGGCTGTTCCCCCGATTTTTCGCGTGAAAAACGAAAAAATCGGCGCCAGCCCTTGCGCAGCGGACGGATTTGTGCTATAATCCCGTTGGATGCATATCCATTCATTTCTCAGGAAAGATTTTCAAATCCGATTGACAAAGGAAGGTTCATTTTCATGAAAAGACTTCTCGTTCTCTTCTTTGCCCTCGTCCTCGTCGTCTCCCTCGCCACGGCGGTTTCTGCCGGCGAGAACGCCCGCGTGTTCGTCACCATCGCCGATGAAAACGGCAAGTTGGCCGTCGCGCAGGAAGAACTCGTCGTTCACGACGCGGACGGCGACGGTTCGATCACGGTCAACGACGCCATGATCGTCGCGCACGATGAATTCTACGACGGCGGCACGGATGCCGGATACGAAACGGCCACGAGCGAATACGGCATCTCGATGAACAAGCTCTGGGGCACGGAAAACGGCGGCAGCTACGGCTACTACGTCAACGGCGCAGCCGCGTGGTCCCTTGCCGACGCGATTTCCGACGGCGATTTCGTGGATGCCTTCGTCTACACCGACCTGACCGCATGGAGCGACATGTACTGCTCCTTCGATCCCCGCTTTGTCACGACCGACACGGCGGAGCTGACCCTCATCGGCGCGGGCTATGACGAGAACTGGAATCCCGTCGCGGCTCCCGTCGTCGGCGCGGAGATCACGCTGAACGGCGCGAAGACCGGCATCTTCACCGATGAAGCCGGCAAGGCGACCGTGACCGTCGATCTCTCTGCGGGCCGCACCGTCATCAGCGCGGTCTCCGACACGCAGATCCTCGTCCCGCCGGTTGCCATTGCCGAAGGCGCGGGCACCGCTCCCCAGACGGGCGATCTTTCCGTTGTGATCGCGGCAGCAGCCGTCCTCTCGCTCGGTGCGGCGGCTCTTGTGAAGAAGCATTCCGATGAATAAGAAACCGGCTCGGGCAAAGCGGACCTTCGCGAGGACTCTCGCCAAGGCAGCCGCAGGGGTGATCGCGGTCCTTTTGACCGTGTTTTTCCCCATGCCCGCGCACGCAGCAGCAAACAATACCGTCGGTCAGGCCGAACGTCTGATCGACGGTATTCTCACATGTAAATGCGGCGGATCGGAAAAATCCCGCGTGCAGGCGTGGATCGACGAGGGTCTGGCGGACGGCATCGGCGGGTCGGCGGAGTGGTATGTCCTCGGCCTCAGCCAGAGCGGGGAGACCTATGATTTTGCGGCCTACGCGGATTCTCTCGCTGCCTATATCCGGGAGAAAAACGTCCCCTCCGCCACGACGCGGGAGAAATTCGCGCTGGCATTCATGGCGGCTGACGGAAATACCGCCTATGCCGCCGAAATCCTCCCCGATGCGCTCGGGAAGCAGGGCGTCATGAGCTGGATCTACGGCCTGCACATTCTGAACAACGGCGTGGTGGCGGACGGTATCGCCGCGGGATCGGCGGTGGACGCGCTGCTCGAGGCGGAATGCGCGGGCGGCGGCTGGACGATCCTCGGCACCGTGGCGGACACCGATGTCACGGCCATGGCGGTACAGGCCCTTGCGCCGCACGCAGACGATCCAGATGTGAAAGCCGCCCTCGCGCGGGCCGTCGATCTGCTCGCCGGACGTCAGCAGGAGGACGGGGACTGCGTGGGCTTCGGCGGCGCGATCAATCCCGAGAGCACGGCACAGGTGCTCGCCGCGCTGTCCGCCGTGGGAATCGACTGCGCCGAGGACGAGCGGTTCATCCGAAACGGGAGGACCCTGATCGACGGGCTCGAAAAATACCGCCTCGCCGACGGGAGCTTCTGCCATGCGCTCGGCGACGGGGGGAACGAGAGCGCGACCGTACAGATCTTCTATGCGTGCGTCTCGTACCTGCGGACGGCGCGCGGGGCGGGGAATCTCTACGTCCTCGACCGCCTCCATCCGGCGGAGGATCCCCCGGAACCGACCGAACCGGAACCTGTCGAACAAGAACCGGTGACGGAACCCGTGATCGAACCTGCCGTGCCGGAGCCTCCCATAGGAGCCGCAGAAGAACCTGCCGCCGAAGAATCGCCCGAACCCGAACCGGATCCCGAACCGGATCCCGAACCGGAACCCGAGCCTGAACCGGGGGCGGCGCCCGTCCCCGAGACGGAAAAAGCGGCACCCGAGGCATCCGTTCAGCCCGAACCTGAGGCAGCTCCGAAGCCGTCCGGCGGCTATCGGAAGTGGGCATACCTCGGCGTCGGATGCGCGGGACTTGCCGTCTGTGTCGTCCTCCTCGCCGCCGGGAAACGCCATGTCAAGAACTTTATCGCCGTCGGCGTATTCGTCCTCCTCGGCGCGGCGTTCGTGTATTTCACGGACTTTCAGAGCGTCGGAGAGTATTACCGGGCGGGACCAGAGAAGGAGAACCGCGTCGGGACCGTCACCATGACGATCCGCTGCGACACGGTCACGGACAAGACCGATTCCGACCTCATTCCGCGGGACGGCGTGATCCTGCCCGTGACGGAATTCCCGATCGAGGAGGGCGACACCGCTTACGACATCCTCACGGAGGCCGCGCGCACGTACGGCATCCAGATCGAGTCACGCGGGACGGAGGGGATGCGCTATGTTGCCGGCATCCACTACCTCTACGAATACGACTTCGGCGACCTGTCCGGGTGGATGTACCATGTCAACGGCACGGCTCCGTCCGTGTGCTCCGACGCCTATGTGCTCGCGGACGGCGACGTGATCGAATGGCTCTATTCCTGCGAGATCGGCAACGATCTCGACTGAATCCCGCAGAATCCGCGCGAAAGGAGGCGATCCCATGCGTTCCCTCGAAGACTATCATCCCCGTGCCGTCGGGCTCTATTTTCTCGCGGTGACGGGGATCGCCGTCTTTTCGATGAATCCCGTCATCGTGGCAGAGTCCCTCTTCGGCTCGCTGTTCCTCTACCTCGTGCGCCACGGACTGCGGGACGGCAAGACGCATCTCGCGACCCTCGGGCTCTTTCTCGTCCTCACGCTCGTCAATCACGTGGTTTCGCACAACGGCGTGACGCCGCTCTTCGTCGTGAACAACAACCCCGTGACGCTCGAGGCGCTCCTCTTCGGGGCCTTCACCGCGGCGATGATCACGGGGACGATCTACTGGTTCCGCTCCTTCTCGGAGATCATGACGAGCGACAAGCTGCTCTGCCTCTTCGGCGCGCTCTCCCCGAAGCTCGCGCTGGTGTTCTCGATGGCCCTGCGCTATGTCCCGCACTTCCGCCGTCAGTCCGAGCGGGTGAACGCGTCCCAGCGCGCGATGGGACTGTATAAAGAAGACAACATCCTCGACGCGGCGAAGGGCGGAGGCCGGGTGTTCTCGATCCTTCTGACCTGGGCGCTCGAGAACGGCATCATCACGGCGGACAGCATGGCGGCGCGGGGATACGGCCTCGGACGCCGCACTTCCTACACGATCTTCCGCCGCCGCCCGCGCGATCTCGTCTTCCTCGCGCTGAGCGTCATCCTCGCGGCGTTGACGGTTGCCGGATCGTTCCGGCTGTCCCATTCCTATTATCCCGTGTTCCGCGTCGACGTGCCGGACGCATGGGGATCGGCAGGACTCTTTGCCTACGGGCTCCTCACGCTCCTGCCGTCCATACTGGAGATCAAGGAGGCGATCCGATGGCGCTGGTATCTGTCGAAAATCTGAGCTTCACCTACGCGGGCGCATCGTCTGCCGCGCTCCGGAACGTGTCCTTTGCGGTGGAGGCCGGGGAATTCGCGGCGATTTCTGGCCCGACGGGATGCGGGAAATCGACGCTGCTCCGCCTCCTGAAACGGGAGATCGCGCCGTGCGGGGAGAGATCCGGGCGGATCCTCCTCGACGGCGAAGAGCAGGATGCCATCGATCCGCTGCATTCTGCCGCCGCAGTCGGGTTTGTCATGCAGAAGCCGGAGGAGCAGATCGTCACCGACAAGGTCTGGCATGAGCTGGCGTTCGGGCTCGAAAACCTCGGTATGCCGCAGGGGGAGATCGCGGCGCGGGTGGCGGAGACGGCTGCCTATTTCGGAATCGAGGACTGGTTCGAGCAGTCGACGGCGACGCTCTCGGGCGGGCAGAAGCAGATCCTCAACCTCGCGGGCGTGATCGTCATGGAGCCGGCGCTCTTGCTCCTCGACGAGCCGACGGCACAGCTCGATCCGATCGCCGCGTCCGAATTCATCGCCGCGCTTCGACGGCTCAACCGCGAGCTCGGGCTGACGGTCCTGATCGTCGAACACCGCCTCGAGGAGATCGTCCCGGCGGCGGACCGCCTGATCGTGATGGAGAACGGACGGGTGACGGACAGCGGGCGGCCGTCCGACGTGATCGGCCGGATGCGGGGGACGCCGCTCTGTACCGCGATGCCAGCCGCGGCGCAGCTCTGGCAGATGACCGGCGGCGCGGGCGGCGATCCCTGTCCCCTCGACGTGCGCGGAGGACGGCAGTATCTCACCCGCAACTTCGCGAACCGCATCCGCTCCATGCCGATTCCCGAGACGCCGGAGAGGGAGGCGGCCGCCCCTGCGCTCCAGTTTTCGGACGTATGGTTCCGCTATGACCGGAATGCGCCGGATGTGCTGCGGGGACTGACGCTCACGGTGCGGGAGGGCGAATGCTATGCCATCCTCGGCGGGAACGGTTCGGGCAAGACGACCGCGCTCTTTGCCGCCGCCGGGATCCTCAGACCCTATGCCGGGCAGATCCGCGTCTTTGGAAAGAAGCTGCGCGACTGGCGCAACCAGAGCCTGTACCGGGACTGCCTCGCGATGCTGCCGCAGGACGTGCAGACGGTGTTCCTCTGTAATTCCGTGCGGGAGGAGCTCGCGGAGGCCGGTGCGGATCCGGCGTCACTGCCCTTCGATCTCTCGCCCCTCCTCGACCGCCATCCCTACGATCTATCTGGCGGGGAACAGCAGCTTGTTGCGCTCGGGAAAGTGCTGGCCGCAAAGCCGCGGCTCCTTCTCCTCGACGAGCCGACGAAGGGACTGGACGCCGGGATGAAGGAACGCCTGCTCGGCCTGCTCGGCGATCTGCGGAGGTCCGGCATGACGATCGTCGCGGTGACGCACGACGTGGAGTTTGCCACTGTCTTTGCCGACCGGTGCGCGCTCTTCTTCCGGGGAGAGGCGATCTCGACGGGGACTCCGCGGGAGCTCTTCTCGAAGAACAGCTTCTACACGACGGCGGCGGCCCGGATGACGCGCGGCTTCTACGACGGCGCCGTGACGATCGGGGACGCGGTCCGTCTGGCGATCGAGAACGGAGGCGCGGGATGATCTTCATTCGGAATGAGAATCTCCGGCGGCTCCTGCGGGTGGCGATCCCGTATCTCGCGGTGCCGGGGCTCGTGCTGCTCGGCGCGCTGGTGTTCGACGAAAAGCGGCACCTGATCGTCTCCTTCGGGGTGGCGGTGCTCGCGCTGCTTTTGTTCGCGGCGGGATTCGACCGGAAGCAGATCGGCGCGCGGCGTCTGGTGATCGTCTCCGTGATGACCGCGCTCTCGATCGTCGGGCGGCTGATCCCCGTTTTCAAGCCGATCGCGGCTCTGACGATCCTGACGGCGATGTACCTCGGGAGTGAATCGGGCTTTCTCGTCGGGGCGATGTCCGCGCTCTTGTCGAATTTCTATTTCGGGCAGGGTCCGTGGACGCCGTTTCAGATGCTCGCGTGGGGGCTGATCGGCCTTGTCGCGGGCTATCTCGCGGGACCTCTCAAGCGGAGCAAGGTATTTCTCCTGATCTACGGGCTGCTCTCCGGGGTGTTCTTCTCGTTTGTCATGGACATCTGGACGGTGCTCTGGTACAACGGGACCTTCTCGCCCGCCCTGTGGGTCTCTGCCGTTGCCGCCGCCGTCCCGCACACGATCATGTATTCCGTGTCGAATATTCTCTTCCTCTGGTTCCTCGCGAAGCCCATCGGCGAAAAGCTCGAGCGGGTCCGGGTGAAATACGGGGTGTGAAAAGGCTGTCCGGACGCAAAAAACCTGCCGCATTTTCGACGGCAGGCTTTTCATTTTCGCGGATGCTTATTTCTTGAGGCTGTTGACGATCTCTTCCGTGTCGGAGGCGATCATCAGCTCTTCGTTCGTGGGCAGGACATAGACCTTGACCTTGGAGTCCGGCGTGGAGAGCTCCACTGTGTGCGGCTGGTGATGCGTCTTCGCGTTCAGCTCGCGGTCGATCTTGATCCCGTAGTATTCCATGTCGGCGCAGGCGCGGTCGCGGAGCTCGGGGTTGTTCTCGCCCATGCCCGCCGTCCAGACCACCGCGTCCAGGCCGTTCATCGCGGCCGCATAGGAGCCGATGAACTTCTTGCACTGGTAGGCCAGCGTGGAGGCGGCGATATATGCGCGCTCATTGCCTTCGAGGATCGCGGCCTCGATGTCGCGGGAGTCGGAGGAGATGCCGGAGATGCCGAGGAAGCCGCACTTCTTGTTCATATACTCGCTCATTTCAGCGGGCGTGTAGCCTTCCTTCTCCATGATATAGGGGACGATCGCCGGGTCGATGGAGCCGCAGCGGGTGCCCATGATGACGCCGTCGAGGGGCGTGAAGCCCATGGACGTGTCGATGCACTTGCCGCCCTTCACCGCGGAGATGGACGCGCCGTTGCCGATGTGACAGGTCACGATCTTGGTCTCTTCGAGAGGCTTGTCAAGGAGCTTCGCCATCTCACGGGCGACGAAGCGGTGAGACGTGCCGTGCGCGCCGTAGCGGCGGATGTGATACTTCTCGTACATGTCCCAGGAAATGCCGTACATATAGGCCTGCGGGGGCATGGTCTGATGGAACGCGGTGTCGAAGACGAGGACCTGCGGCTTGTCGGGCATGACGGCGAGGCAGCCCTTGATGCCCATGATGTGCGGGCCGGTGTGCAGCGGCGCGAAGTCGCGGCAGAGCTCGAGCTTTTCGAGCACTTCGTCGCTCAGAAGGACGGACTCGAAGAAGTAGGGACCGCCGTGAACGATACGGTGGCCGACGCCCTCGATCTCGTTCATGTCGGAGATGACGCCGACTTCGGGATCGGTCAGGTACTTGATGACGACTTCGGTCGCGACGGCATGGTCTGCCATCGGGATCTCGACCTTCAGCTTTTCGCCGTTTTCTCCCTTGCGGTGCTCGATGCGGCCGTCGATGCCGATGCGCTCGCAGATACCCTTCGCGAGGACGGATTCGGTGGCGGTGTCGAAGAGCTGGTACTTCAGGGAAGAGGAGCCGGCGTTGACAACTAAAACTTTCATCTTGGGAATTTCCTCCGGAAAAGATTGGTTTGTTCTTGACAGTTCAGACAACACTATTTATAATTATATAGGAAAACGGAGAAAAAAACAAGCCTCTCGCTTTGGAGGAAGGAATAAAATTATGTGCGCGACAACCGCTGTCATTTGTGAATTCAATCCAATCCACCCCGGCCACCGTCATCTTCTGCGCATCGCGAAGGCCGGCGGGGATGCCGTGCTGTGCGTGATGAGCGGGCATTTCACCGAGCGCGCTGTCCCGGCGCTGTACGACAAGTATGTCCGTGCGAAGGCGGCGATCCTCTGCGGCGCGGATCTCGTCGTCGAGCTGCCGTATCCGTGGAGCGCGTCCGGCGCCGAGGATTTTGCGCGGGGCGGATGCGCGATCGCCGGAGTCCTCGGCGCGGATTCGATGACCTTCGGCTCGGAGTCCGGAGATCCCGTCCTGCTCACGCGCGCCGCGGATTTCCGGGGATCGGCGGAATTCTCGGACCGGATGCGCCGGATCGAGGCAGAACGCCGTGGCGGGGGAAGCGGATCGCTCTTCGAGGCTGTGCTTGCGGAAGAGGGGATCGTCCTCGGCGGCGGAAACGATCGGCTCGGCATCGAATACATCCGCGCGGGCAGGGCGGCGGGGATCCGGGACTTCCGCCCCGTGCGCCGCATGACGGGCGTTCTTTCGTCCTCCGAAATCCGGCGCCTCTTCCGGGAAGGCGGCGCGGAGGACGCCCTCGCGATGACGGCGGAGGAGGCACAGGAGCTCTATCGGGGAGCCGTCGCCTGTCCCGCTGCGAAATACGAAGAGCTCCTCTTTTGGCACGCCCGGCTGTATCTTTCGGCGGAGGAGGACAGCGATCTGCTCCGGTATGCCGAGAAGATCGCGCGGACGTCCGTGACACTGGAAGAATTCGCCGCGCGCCTGCCCACGAAGAAATACACCGCCGCCCGGATGCGCCGTGAGCTGCTCTTTTCACTCCTCGGCGCGGGGAAGGAAGGGGAGACGCCCGCCTTCACCGTCCTGCTGGCGGCAAACGAGCGCGGCCGGGAGATCCTCGCTCGTGCCCGCCGCGAGGCATTCCCCGTGCTCGTCCGTCCGGCGGACACCGCTCCTCTCGATGAGCGCGCGAAGCGGCAGTATGCCCTGAACAACCGCGCCGACGAGCTGTGGGCGACGCTGACCTCCCGGGAGGCGGGGGCGTTCATGAGGGCGGGGCCGTATGTGGAGTGAGAGAAGAGAGAGAAGAGAAAAGTGAAGAGTTGAGGAAGGAAACCTCCGGTTTCCGAAAGAAAAACGGTTGTGCAGCAGTATCGAATATACCGCTGCTCAGCCGTTTGATTCTTTTTTGAAATCCGTTTACGGATTTCTTCCTCAACTATTCACTCTTCACTCTTCACTATTCACTTCATAAATCATCCGATGTATTCCCGTACGCGGAATTTCGCTCCGATGTCCTCGGCGATTTTCGCGCAGCGCTCGATGTCCTCTTCCGGGATCGTGCCGCGGACGACCGTCAGGATCACCGTCGGGACGTAGCGGACGACCTCGCGGGCGAAGCGCACCACGGCGGGGAAGGCGTCCTCCCCGAAGCGCGGGCGGCAGATGCGGTTGTACGTGATCGGATCGGCGGCGTTCAGGCTCACGGAGACGCAGTCCACGAGGCCCTTGAAGAGCGGCGGCGTGTCCTCTCCGAGGATCAGGGAAGCGTGGCCGTTGGTGTTCACCCGGATGGGCGTCGCGGTCATCTCGCGGAGCTTCTTGCAGATCTCGAGCATGTCGTAGAGGCGGCAGGTCGGTTCGCCGTAGCCGCAGAAGACGATCTCGCTGAATTTGTTGAGGCTGTTGTAGGAGGAGAAATCGGCGATCACCTCGTCGACGGTGGGATCTCTCTCGAGCCACAGGTCGGGGTAGGGACCTCCCGACGCGATGTCCCGCACGCAGAAGGCGCAGTGATTCGTACAGTGGTTCGTGAGATTCACGTACAGACTGTTCTTGATGGTATAGGTGATGTTCATGGCGGATATTCCTCCCGTTTTCCGCGCCGGAGCACGGAGATGTTTGTCATTCTTTCCGATCGTCGAGGCCGAAGAAGCGGCAGGCGTTGACGTAGGTTTTCTCCGCAGCCTCTTCCGCCGTCATTCCCCGGAGGGCGGCGACGGCCTCGCACGTGTGGATCAGATAACCGGAGTAGTTGATCTCCCCCCGGTGCGGGACCGGAGGCAGATAGGGGCAGTCGGTCTCGATGAGCAGCATGTCCTCGTCGGCAGCCGCGGCGGATTCCTTCACCTTGGCGGCGCTCTTGTAGGTCACCGGGCCGGAGAAGGAGACGTACCATCCCATGCGGTTGTACTGCCGTACGCCTTCCGCATGACCGGAATAGCTGTGCAGCACGCCCGTGTTCTCCCGGTGCGCGGCGATCATGTCGAAGGTATCGCCCGCCGCGTCGCGGGAATGGATGATGACGGGCAGGGACGCCCGCCGCGCGATCTCGAGCTGTGCCTCGAAGAAATACCGCTGACACGCTCGGTCGACGGGTTCCCAGTGGTAGTCGAACCCGATCTCCCCGACGGCGCGGACCCGCTCGTGCTTCGTCATTTCTTCGATGCGCGCAAGGGCCCCGTCCACCTCCGACGCCGGGATTTCCTGTGCGTCCGAGGGGTGGATCCCGACGGCGGCGACGACAAAGTCGAATTCCTCCGCCAGCCGGATGGATTCCTCGGAGGTGCACACGGACGAGCCGACGTTGCAGAACCGATTCACCCCCAGAGAGTGGGCTTTGCAGAGTGCCCCGCGTCCGCCGCCGTCGAATTCTTCCTCGAAGCGGCGGTCGTTGTAGTGGGCGTGGGAATCGAAGAGGCGCATTACCGCACTCTCTCCCCGAGCGGCGCCTCGGGATCGAGGAAGACCACGCGGACCTGTTCTTCGCCTGAGGCGAGGATCATGCCGTTCGATTCGATACCGCAGAGGACCGCGGGCTTGAGGTTGGCGACGACGATGAGCTTTTTCCCGATAAGATCTTCTGGCTCATAGAACTTCGCGATGCCGGAGACCACGGTACGCTCCTCGTAGCCGAGATCGAGGGTCAGCTTGAGCAGCTTCTTCGCGCGCGGGACCTTTTCGCAGGCCTTGACCTGCGCCGTCCGCAGCTCGACCGCCATGAAATCGTCGATCCCGATCTGGGCCACACCCTCGGGCTTTTCGGGCTTCTCGGCGGCTTTGGCGGCAGCCTGTGCAGCCTTGACTTTCGCCTCCTGCTCCGCTTCGATCTCTGCCATCATCTTCTTTTCGTCGATGCGCGCGAAGAGCGGGGACGCCTCGCCGGTCATCCTGCCGGGCACGAGCGCGCCGAAGGAGAAGATCGAATCGTAATCCCGCGCGTCGGAGCCGATCTGGGAGAAGATCGCGTCGGCGGTCGACGGGATCAGGGCGGAGAGCATCACCGCGCCTGCCCGGATCGTCTCGAGCAGGTTGTAGAGGACCGTGCCGAGGCGGGCCTTCGATTCCTCGGATTTCGCGAGGACCCACGGAGCCGTTTCATCGATATATTTGTTGGCGCGGCGCAGCATCGTGAAGACGTCCGCGCAGGCGTCGGCGAGATGGAAGGCGTCCATGTTCTCCGTGAAGGATTTCGCCGCCGCGAGGACCGCGTCCTTCAGTTCGGCGTCCGTTCCTTCCTCGCCGGCCGGGGCGGGGATCACGCCGTCGAAGTACTTCTTCGTCATCGCGACGGTGCGGGAGACGAGGTTGCCGAGGTTATTCGCGAGGTCCGTGTTGTAGCGGGAGATCACCGATTCGTAGGTGATCGAGCCGTCGGTGCCATAGGGCATCTCGGCGAGGCAGTAGTAGCGCACGCCGTCGACCGAGAACCGGTCCGCGAGCTCGTCCGCGTAGATCACGTTGCCGCGGGATTTCGACATCTTGTCCGCGCCGAAATTGAACCACGGATGCCCGAATACCTTCTTCGGGAGGGGAACGTCGAGCGACATCAGGAAGATCGGCCAGTAGATCGAGTGGAAGCGCATGATGTCCTTGCCGATGACGTGCACGTCGCAGGGCCAGTATTTGTTGAAGAGCTCCGGCTGTTCCTCCTCGCCCGCGTCATAGCCGAGTGCGGAGATATAGTTCGTCAGCGCGTCGAGCCAGACATAGACCACGTGCTTCGGGTCGCTTTCGACCGGAATGCCCCACTTGAAGGACGTCCGGGAGACGCAGAGATCCTGCAGGCCGGGCTTGATGAAGTTGTTGACCATCTCGCGCTTGAGGCTCTCCGGCGTGATGAAGTCGGGGTTCTCCTCGTAATACTGCATCAGGCGGTCGACGTACTTGCTCATCTTGAAGAAGTAGCACTCTTCCTTCATGCGCTGGACTTCGCGCCCGCAGTCGGGGCACTTGCCGTTCACGAGCTGGGTCTCGGTGAAGAAGGATTCGCAGGGGATGCAGTACCAGTCCTCGTAGTAGCCCTTGTAGATGTCGCCCTTCGCGAGCATTTTCTCAAAAATGTGGGCGACGTTGCGCTCGTGATCGGCGTCCGTCGTGCGTATGAAGCGGTCATAGGAGGCGTTCATGCGGTCCCAGACGGCTTTGATCGAGGCGGCGTAGCGGTCGACGTATTCCTTCGGGGTGAGGCCGGCTTCCTTCGCCTTGTTCTCGATCTTCTGCCCGTGCTCGTCGGAGCCGGTGACGAAATGCACGTCGTAGCCGCGGAGGCGTTTGTACCGCGCGATGGCGTCCGCCGCGATGATGTCGTAGGTGTTGCCGATGTGCGGCTTATAGGACGCATACGCGATGGCGGTGGTGATATAAAAAGTCTTTTTCATGGATATCTCCGTTAGGGAGCGGAGGGGAGAACGAAACCCGTTCCGCCCTTCGCATTGTCGTTTTCTGCTTTCGTTTATCGTTCGATTTTCTTTCCCAAGACCCACACCGATTCGATCGCGGGCGCGTTCTTGTCCGTGATCATGACGATGTCGGCGCGGCGTCCGGCGGCAAGGGATCCGCAGGTGTCGGCGATGCCCACCATCTCGGCGGGATTGGCCGTCGCGCAGGGAAGGGCGTCCTCGAGGGTTCTGCCCGTGAACTTCATGAAATTGGTCAGGCCGCGGAAGAGATCGAGGGTGCTGCCCGCGAGTGCGCCGTCGGAGTTGACCGCCCGGCCGTTCTTCACGATGACCGGGAGCCCCGCGATGCCGTATTCGCCGTCGGGCATGGCCGCCGCTTCCATCGAGTCCGTGATGAGGACCAGCTTGCCCATGGGCTTGGCGCGGGAGGTGAGCGCGATCATCGCCGGATGCACGTGCTCGCCGTCGCAGATCAGCTCGGTCCACGCCGTATCGCACATCAGGGAGGCGATGGCGTTGCCGGGTTCGCGGTGATGCACGGGCTTCATCGCGTTGAAGGTGTGGGTAAAGGAGGTGACGCCCCATTCCACGGCATGCATGGCCTCGTCCCAGGTCGCGTCGCTGTGCGCCATGCCGACCGTCGCGCCGAGGCGGATCGCCGTCTTCACGAAGGCCTCGCCGCCCTCGAGCTCCGCCGCGCACGAGACGTGGACCGGCAGGGGCAGCATGTCGCGCATCAGGGATTCAAATTCCGCCGTGTCGAGGGGGAAGAGCAGTTCGGTCGCATGGGCGCCTCTGCGCTTCGGGTTGAGGTAGCGGCCTTCGAGGTGGATCCCGGCGAGGGTCGCCATGCCTTCGGACAGTTCGCGGTTTTTGCCGATATGCGCGATGGAGTTTTCGAGCGATTCCATCGTGGCGGAGGCGAGGGTCGCCATGAGCGTGGTGGTCCCCGCTTTCGCATAGGAGCGGCGCAGGGCCTTGACTGCCGCGTCGTCTACGTTGTTGAAGTCATATCCGGAGCGTCCGTGGGTGTGGACGTCCACCATGCCGGGCAGGAGATAGCGGCCGGTGCAGTCGACAACCGTGCAGCCGTCCGGGAGAGGGCCGGTATAGGCGGGATCGACGATGACGCCGTCCTTTGCGAGAAGATCCGCTTTGCGGAACATTCGCTCCGCGGTCGTATAGACATATCCGTTCTGAAAGAGCGTGAACATGAGGGGCTCCTTTCGGGGGAGAGATGAGAGAAACACATTTCTCAACTATTATATTATTATAACAGAAAACCGCCATGTTTACAAGACGTTTTTCCTGTACAGAACGCACAGGAATATT
>JAFZPN010000060.1 GCA_017550315.1 Clostridia bacterium | reverse complement strand
GGGGGGAAAACAAGCCGTGTCCATTTCATGCAGCGGCCAATATCATGCGGCACAGGCTGCACGCAGTTTCATTCTTCATTCTGCATTCTTAATTCTTAATTCCATCAGGAAAGGACTCACACCATGGAAAAAATCTTTAAGGCCGGCGTCGTCGGTATGGGCGGCATCGGCAACACCCACGCGACCTGCATCCAGAACGATCCCCTCGCCGAGCTCGTCGCGGTCTGCGACCTCATCCCGCAGAAGGCGGACGCGGCGGCCGAGCGGTTCGGCGTCCCGGCGTATTACAGCCTGAAGGACATGCTCGCGGCGCACCCGGAGATCGAAGTCGTGCACGTCACCACGTCCGGCTTTGAGAACGGTTCCTGGCACTACGTTCCCACGATGGAAGCCCTCGACGCGGGCCGTCACGTCCTCGTGGAAAAGCCGATCTCCAACCGCATCGACGAGGCGCGCGAGATGGTGGACTACGCGGCGAAGAAGGGGCTCTACCTCGGCTGCGACCTGAACCACTACTTCTCCGAGCCCGCGTTCCAGGCGGACAAGCTGATCGCGGAAGGCGGCGTCGGCGAGCAGGTCTACTCGCTCACGAAGGTCGGCTTCAACGGCAGCGCGGTGAACGTCAGCGCGGTCGACCGCAACTCCCGCTGGCAGATGCCCTACTCCCACGCGAAGGCGTTCCTGACGCATCCCTTCTCGGTCATGCGCCACTTCTCCGGCGACATCACGCACGTGCAGGCGTTCATGGACAAGCCCGGCGCAAGACGGCAGAGCGAGGATCTGATGCTCTCGATCCAGTCGGTGCACGTCCGGTTCCAGAACGGCGCGGTCGGGTATCTGTTGTCCCAGCGCGGCGACGCGTGCTTCGGCCTCGGCGGCTGGTGGTCCTTCGAGCTCGCGGGCACGAAGGGGACCTTCTGCATCGAGAACTGCGTCGAGAAGCTCACGTACTGGCAGGCGGGCAAGGAACCCGTCGTGACGAACACGGGCGTGACGGACTTCGGTGCGACGTTCCCGATCCGCATCCACGCGTTCTACGAGGATCTCTCGAACAATGTGCCGCTCGAACACCTGCGCGCATCCGGGAGAGACGCTCTTGCGACGATGGAATACATCTTCGCGGCGATCGATTCCTACGAATCCGGCGGCGAGATCGTCCGTCCGCACGCGCTTCCCGCGTACCACGGCGACCCGCGGATCATTCACTGACGAAACGCCAAAAACCGGAGTTCGAGAGAACTCCGGTTTTCTTTTTGGAGAGATAATTACGAATTACGAATTGCGAATGAGAGGACGGGCGTTTGGGCCTTTGCTTTACTTGATCTTTGCTTCGTAATCCTGAAGCTGGTGGAACATGCGGTCCACGACGGCACACTCGCCGGAAATGTGGTACAGGAGAAAATAGCGGTGCCTCCTGAAATTGATCCGCCGCAGGTTCCGCTTCCGCAGCTTCGGGTTTTCGCACAGACGGAACACGCCCGCCATTGTTGCGAGCTGCGCTACGGTTTCCTCGAAATCGTCGAGCACGCTTTTCGCCGCGCCGACGCTCCCGAGTTCATCCACCAGATACCGGAGATACCGGTTCAGGTCTCCCCGGGCGTCCTCCGTGACGACGACCTTATATTCCATACTTCTCCCGCATCTCCTTCACCACCTCCGCGGCTGGGGTGGTTTTTCCTTCGCCGGCATGGCGGAGCGCGGTGTCGATTTCGCCGAGGAATTCCTCTTCCGTCATCGGGCGGAAGGGGTTCGATTCCTCCGGGCGGGTCAGCATCCGGACCGCCAGGATCTGGATGATTTTCAGATCGTCCTCGGAGAGGTTTTCGAGTATCGATACGGTTTCTTCAAAAACGGACATGTTCATCCTCCTTCCGGGTGTTCTCGCCGCATATTCAGTATAACCGATTTTCGCGCGGATGGCAAGACTTTTTGATTTTATTTCGTCTCCCCGATATACGGCCAGTACTGTTTCATGTAATCCGCGCCGGACCAGACGGTCATGACGGACATCACGGCGATCGTGATGTAGGAAAGCAGGTGCCATTCGGTGAACGGCTGGAACGGCAGGATCACGGGTTCGAGCAGGATCGCGAGGATGCAGATCATCTGCGTCGTGGTCTTGACCTTCCCGAGCCACGCGGCGGCGATGACCTGCCCGGCCTTCTGCGCGCACACGAGCCGCAGCGACGTGACGGCGAACTCGCGGAAGATGACGATCACGGCGGCCCAGACGAAGACCGGGCGCAGATAATCGAACTTCACGAGGATGCCGAGCATCGCGGCCATGACGAGGAATTTGTCGGCGAGGGGATCCATGAACTTGCCGAAGTCGGTGATCAGGTTGTACTTCCGGGCGATCTTGCCGTCGATCATGTCGGTGAGGGAGGTCACGGCGAAGACGGCGGCGGTGATCAGGCGCAGAGCGGTGTCCCCGATCGGCAGCGGCACGCACAGCAGCACGAGGAAGACGGGGACCATGAAGATGCGGAACATGGTGAGCTTGTTGGGAAGATTCATACGATTGTACCTCTGTTGATTTTGTGCAGCGCAGAATTACGAATTACGAATGAGGGAGATGCGGCGGAAGACTGCGCGTGGTATGCCTCCCCTCGGGGGGAGGTGGCACGGTGAAACCGTGCCGGAAGGGGGAAACTGCCGTGCGGCGGGCTCAAACGTTCAGCACCGCCTCGCCGACAAGATCATAGTCCATCGCCTCGGTGATCTTCACGTCGATCATCTCGCCCTCGGCGATGCGCAGGTCCCGGCGCTTGGTGGTGAACCAGATCTTCCCGTCGATCTCGGCGGCTTCGGCATAGCTGCGGCCGTAATGCGATTCCGCGACGGGATCCCAGCCCTCGCACATCACGCGCACGGTCGTCCCCACGCGGGATTCGTTATACGCCTCGCTGATGCCCAGCTGCGTCTGCATGAGGATGTCGTACCGGTCCTGCTTCACCTGCTCGTCGATTTGGTCGGGGAATCCCGCCGCCGGGGTGTCCTCCTCCTGCGAGTACGTGAACGCGCCGAACCGCTCGAATTTCGCCTCTTTCAGGAATTCGCACAGCTGGCGGAAGTCCTCGTCCGTCTCGCCCGGAAATCCCACAATGGCAGTCGAGCGTAATACCATCCCGGGGATCGTGCGCAGCCGGGCGACGGCGTCCCGGATCATCGCGGCATCCCCGTGGCGGTTCATGCGCCGCAGGATCGGGTCCGAGATATGCTGGATCGGGATGTCGATGTACTTCACGACGCGGGGGTTGTTCCGGATCTCTTCGACGAGCTCGTCGGTGATTTTGTCGGGGTAGCAGTAGAGGAGGCGGATCCACGGGATCTTCGTCGCGTCGGTGATCCCCCGGATCAGGGAGGGCAGCTCGTATTTCCCGTACAGATCGATCCCGTACGCGGAGGTGTCCTGCGCGATGAGGACGAGCTCCCTGATGCCCATGGCGTCGAGGGCGGTGGCCTCTTCGACGATCTCGCGCATGGTGCGGCTGCGCATCTTCCCGCGGATCATGGGGATGGCGCAGTAGGTGCAGCGGTTGGAGCAGCCCTCGGCGATCTTGAGGTAGGCCATGGCGTCGCCGGTGGTGATGACGCGCTCGCCGCCGAGGAGGGAGGATTCCTTGTCGTCGAAGCAGGTGAACTTCGCGGCTTTTTTCTTGGCTTTCCCGGACTTGTCCCACGACTCGACGACGGCGCGGACCGCTTCGCCGATGCGGTGGATGCCGCCCACGCCGAGGATGGCGTCAACCTCGGGGAGCTCTCGGAGGACCTGCTCGCGGTAGCGTTCGGCGAGGCATCCGGTGACGATGATCCCGCGCAGGGTGTGGTTCTTTTTGAGCCAGCCGAGGTCGAGGATATTGTCGATGGATTCCTTTTTCGCGCTTTCGATGAAGGCGCAGGTATTGACGATGACGAGATCGGCCTCGCTCTCTTCGGGGGTGATTTCGTAGCCCTCGTCGACGAGGTGGCGGAGCATGATCTCGGTGTCGCAGAGGTTTTTGGAGCAGCCGAGGGAGATGAAGCCGACTTTCACGTGCGATTTAGACATAACGTTGGTTCCTTTGTTTTATCTTATCTTTTTTAAGTTTATTTTTAATCTGCGCGCTGACGCTTGCGGGCGGAGAAGCCTCCGCGGGCTTGAAGGGGGAACGCTGCACGAACCGGCGTCACACCGCAAAAACGGTGTCATTGCAGAGGAGTGAATTTTCGCAAGCGGAAACTCTTCGACGTGGCAATCCGTTCTCCTTTTCCGAAATTGCCGTGTAAGCCGTGTAAAGAGAGGAACGAGTGAATTGCCCCCTTCCGTCACGGCTTCACCGTGACACCTCCCCCAAGGGGGAGGCATACGACGTGCATCCTCGCATTCTGAATTTCCCTGTGCGCTTTCTATCCGATCTCCGGCGTATGCGCGAGGTTGATGAGGAACTTCGTCAGGTCCTCCGTCGCGTGCGGTTTTGCCACGCCGGCGATGCAGGTTTTCATCGCCTCGAGGCGCACGTCCGACATCAGGAGCTGATAAATGCACTCCTCGATCGGCGCGGTCTTCGTCGTCGCCATCGCGCAGCCGTTGTTGAGCAGGAATTCCGTGTTCCGCTCCTCCTGTCCCGGGATCGGATTCACGATGATCATCGGCAGATTCTTCGCGAGGCTCTCGCTCGTCGTCAGTCCGCCGGGCTTGGTGATGATGCAGTCGGCCGCGTCCATGAGGAGGCTCACGTAGTCGACGAATCCCGTCACGAGGATGCGCCGCGCGGACTTCTCCGCCAGCCGGTCGAGGGCTGTCTTTGCCTCCTCGTTCCGGCCCGCCACGGCGATGATCTGAAAGTCCCGCTCCACGTCGAGGGACGCGATCTTCGAGACGAGCTCGCCCATATTGCCGTAGCCCATCGATCCGCCCATCACGAGGAAGGTCGGGAGCGCGGGATCGAGTCCCACCTGACGCCGCGCGTCCTCGGCCGGGACCCGCTCGGAGAATTTCGGGTTGATCGGGATCCCGAAGGGGAGGATCTGCTCGTCGCGGAAGCCCTTGCGGCGGGCCTGCGGCAGGAGCAATCGGTCCGGGGTGACGACGTAATCGTTCGCCGTGCAGTCCTCCCAGAACGGGTGGAAGGTGAAATCGGTGAGGATCCCGACGGTGCGGTTGGAGATCAGCCCGCGCCGCTTCATGGTCGAGCACATCATCCCGGCGAAGGGGTGCGTGAAGACGACGGCGTCGAAGCGGTCGGAGCGGATATACTCGACGAGCTCCTTCGAGAGCGCGCTGGACGCGAGCTGCATGGCGTCGAGTTTTTCGCCCGAACGGCGCGTCTCGGCGAGGCGGTACCCGATGCGGTAGGCGCCCTGCGCGCGTTCGGTGACCATGAGATAGCCGTCGGCGATGACCTTGGCCAGCTCCGGAGAGACGTATTCGAGGGTATCGAGGATCTCGGCGTCGGCCTCCTGCGCCTCAAGGGCGGTCCGGATCGCGCGCGCGGTCGAGTTGTGGCCTTCTCCGGCGGTGACAGAAAGGATAAGAAAGTTCATGAAGGGCTCCGAAAATTAAGAATTAAGAATGAAGAATGAAGAATTACGAGCTGCGGCGTTACTTTTTCGTATACATTGTCCAGCGGCTGAATCTTCTTCTGCACAGAAGAAACGAGAGTATGCAGAGGAAGGCCGTCGTCAGGACATACAAGGCCGTCATCACGCTAAACGGAGCAAACGCAAGCCAGTCCCCCGCGAAGGCGTTGACAACATGAAACGGCAGAAAGGAGAAGACGGCGGAGAGCCCTTTCCCCGGCTTTGCGAAGTAGGGAACGAAATAGGCGGCAAGGGACCAAATTACAGCGATGTAGGGATTCGGGGAATACGCAGATATAGCCAACGTGACGGCAACCGCACCGCAGAGCCCAAGCAAACCGCAGAGGATTCGGATAGAAACCAACGTCACGCAGTTTATCTGTTCCGACACGGTGATATACCGTCCGGAGGAAAACAACTGTATCGCAGCGCCCGCACCGTCAGCGCCCCAGATCGCCAGTATGATTCCGGAAAACAAGAGGTTAAGAAGCATACAGACGATGGAAGAGAGCAGAAAAACGGTGAAAAACTTCCATGCTGCCGTTTTTTCTCTGCCATTCACGGTCGTATGCATAACGGAGATCATACCGTTCTGATATTCAGAGGGGAACAGAAAGGCTGCGGCGAAGATGCAGACGATCGTGATGGTATAATTCAGAATTGTAAGGCAATTATTGATCTCATTCCATCCGTCCGTATATGCATAGCGCGGCGGATCGATCTGAAAGACTGAGCGGGTATCGGTGTAGTGATCGCCTATGAAATGCTCTATGCCGAGATCAAAGAATTCCGAATATGTGTAGAGTGAGGTCCCGTAGAGCCAACGGTCAAACCGGGCTTTCCCGTTTTCGTCGAGTGCAAGCCCGTCGCTCACGAGGACTTCAAAATCAGCGAACAAATCATCGTCTACGACCTGTCCTTCATAGCGTTCGCCGAGCTCGCGGTTTTTCTCGCGTAATTCTGCCCCGGTCGCGGTATAGCGTTCTCCTTCGTAGGTGTAGTGGCGTTCATCATGCGCTCGTGTCCAAATCATACGTCCCACAAACACAAGCAGGAGTGAAAACAGAACGAGATTAAAAACACTAAGGTATTTCTTGATTTCCCATTTCATAACGAATTTGCTCCGTTTCTCTCCGTTACGAGGGTCTCTCGAAAGAGCCCACACAATCACAAAAGCCGTTTAACAAATGCTGATTCTTTTCGGACTGCGGTCTCTCTTGTGCAGCACGTCTCCCTCTGAGGGAGCGGGAGAAGAAAAACCACAAATGCAGTTTAAAAAACGTGGCCACAACGGTCCCCTTGCGGTTCTCTTCTGCTTCCCTTTTGAGAATTGTTCCGCGAGCCCGCAGCATACAGCTTCACGCCGTCATTCTGCATTCTTCATTCTGAATTCTGCATTCTGAACGCGTCATTCCTTCTCCTGCCACTCTTCTACGGCGCGGGCGAATTCGTCGAACGTGACGGCGCGGTTCAGGCGGTCGCGCAGAGCTGCGGAGCCGCGCATCCCCTTGATGAAATACGCCGCGCGGGACCGCGATTCCCGCACGCCGCGCACCTCGCCGCGTTCCCGGACGACGTCTGCGACGAACGAGACGACGAGCGATTTGATCTCTTCGAGCGTGGGGCGGACGTCCTCCTCCGGATGTTTCAGGCGGCGGAACAGCCACGGATCCCCGAGCGCGGCGCGTCCGACGGCCACTTCCCGGCAGCCGTTCGCGAGATAGACCGCGGCGGTCTCCGGCGATGCGACGTCCCCGTTCCCGACGAGGATCGCGCCCGTGTCCCGGATCGCCTCCGCGACCCTCGCCGCTGCCGACGGATCGGCGGAGGGGGCATACATCTGCTCCCGCGTCCGGCAGTGCACCGTGATCCGTTCAGCCCCGGCCTCCGCCATGCGGCGCGCAAACGACGGGGCGATCTCTGCGTCCCAGCCGAGCCGGATCTTGACCGACGCCGGGACCCCGTGCCGCTCGCAGACCTCCCGGACAGCCGAGACGATCGCCGCGGCGCGGTCCGGGTGGAGCATCAGGGCACATCCCTCGCCGTTGGAGACGATCTTTTTCATGGGGCAGCCCATGTTGATGTCGATCCCGGCGGGCGGGGCGGCGTAGGAGCAGCCGGGATAATCGCCCGAGAGGAGCATGTCCGCGGCCCGGGCCATGGTCTCCGGTTCCCGGCCGAAGATCTGGAGGACGACGGGCGGCTCGCCGGCGGTGATTTTCGCGAGGTCCGCGGTTTTGCGGTCGTAACGGGTGAGCGCGGCGGCGGAGATCATTTCGCTCACGGCATAGTCCGCGCCGAACGATCCGCAGATCCGCCGGAACGCCGCGTCGGTGAAGCCCGCCATGGGAGCGAGGGAGAATTTCGGTGGGTGTTGGTTGAGCATAGTGAATTACGAATTACGAATTACGAATTGGGGAACGGCGGGGTTCAGCGGTTCGCGTCCCACGAGGCATGGACGGCGGGGGGTTCTCCGTCTTTGCCGAGGCTGTATTCCAGCCATGCCCGTCTCCCGGTTTCCCGATCCAGAAGCGCATAGGTGTACCCGCGCCCCTCCAGCCATTCGTATTGGAAATCGCCGACTTCATACCGCTCCCGGTCGAGGTTTTCCTCCATCCACACGTCGAGGGTGTGCCGGGCCCGGATCGTCGTGACCGGATTGCCGCGGAAAACGAAGATCGGCGCGAGGAGCAGGACCGCGGACAAAAGGATGCCGAGAAGTCCGGTGAGGCGCTTCTTCGCGCGCAGCCGGCGGACCCCGGCAAAGAGGAGCGCGACAAACCCCATGCCCGCGAGGAAGAAGAGGCAGAGGATCGCCGTCTGTATCCATTCGTCCGCGAAGAAGCGGCGCAGGAGGAGGCTGCGCAGCACGGCGGTGACGGCGACGGCGCAGAAGGGGACCGCCAGAAGGTATAATCTTTGCGGGGCAAGTTCAGCCGCCGCGAAAAGCAGGATCCACGCAAGCGGGATCAGCAGGACGTACACAGGCAGACGCAGGAGGACATCCTGTTGGCGCGCGAAAAGGAAAAGAGCGGCACAGTACACCGCGATCACAGCCGACGCAGCCGTCAGCAGCACGCGCAGAAGGACGGTTTTTCTGTTCATCGGATACTCCTTGGCCATCATAGACTTCCTTATCTTTATCCTCAGGTGATTTTTTGTGTCCAAGCCAAAGATGACAATCATTCGTAATTCGTAATTCTACTGTACCTTCTCCTCCCGCGGCTTATGGAACCCCTTCAGGGCCAGCCACGCGACGACGTGCGGGATCGGCGCGAATACCACGGACGCGACGAATTCCGGCAGGACCGACTTGAGCATCGCGTCGCCGAAATGAATGCCCTCGACCGTGACGTACAAAACAAAGAGCGTGGTCAGCATGTGCAGCCCGCAGGCGACGAGGGTGTAGGCCGCGCGGGTGGCGGGGGTGTCGCGGAACATCTCCACCGTCAGGCATCCGGCGAGATAGCCCGCCAGCATGTAGAGCACCGCCAGAACGGACACGGTCGCAGCCCCGAGGGATTCGATCACGAACGCCGCGGCGATGCCGAAGATCGCGCCCCACCGGCCCCGCTCGGTCATCCCGACCGCCAGGCACAGGGGCAGCATGAGATCCGGGATCGCGCCGAACGGACGGAACCGCGCAAACACCGTCGTCTGTAAGAGCGCGAAGAAGACGAGCAGGAGGACGCACACCACGAACCGCCCCGCGATATCCGCGTCGATGATCGCTTTGATGCGCTGGCGGAGCGAACGGGTCTCCGGGCGGTGCAGATCGATCTCCTTTTCCGAGATCACCGTCTCGGATTTCATCAGGATCTTGTCGCGCTTTTTCATGATGAGCTGCCTCCTTTCTGCGAAATTACGAATTAAGAATTACGAATTACGAATTTTGGCCGAGGTCGGCTGTGCAGCGAGCAGGGCGCTTAATCCAGATCCGACGCGCTGACGACGGTGATGTCGTAGTCCGTGAGGACCATGACGCGGGAGAGATCGCTGTAATCCGCGGCGCATCGCACCTGCACCGTCATCGACCGGGTGTACGCGTTCACTTCGACCGAGTCGATGTACCCGATCACGAGGCCGCGCGGATAGACGCTGCCGTACCCGCTCGAGAGGATCCGGTCCCCGACCGCCGCCGCGGAATCGCCGGGCAGATAGTTCAATCGGATCAGCCCGTCCGCCGCGAGGGAGAAGTCGCCCCGGCACACGCCGAGATCGTTCGTGCGCTCGACGTACGCGCCGACCGATGAGTTCGGCTCCACGATGGTCGTCACCTTCGACCAGTTGTGCCCGACCTCGGTGATCCGCCCGACGATGCCCTCGGACGTCACCACGGGCATGTTGATCTCCACGCCCGCCGACGAGCCGACGTCGATCGTCAATGCCTTGGAGTAGTTCCCGCTCTCCCGGCCCGTCACCGACGCCGCGAGCATCTTGTAGTCCGTGTGCACGCGCTTCATTTCGAGGAAGTCCGCCATCCACGCGAACATCTCCTCGCGCTCGGTCGAGTCGTAGATCTGCGTCTGGAGCTCGGCCACCTGCTCGCGGAGCTGATTGTTTTCCTCGACCAGCTCGTCGAAACGGTAAAAATACCCCGAGAAGCCGTCCATGGCGTCGGCGGCGTAATTGAAGAACTTCTGGAAGGGCGTGAGGACCCCGTTCACGGCGTCGCGCAACACGAACGTCACGCCCATCGAGGCGAGGACCGTCGGCACGATGCAGAAGAGCAGCGCGATCACCGTGACGACGTAGAAGAATTTGGACTGGAAGAATTGTTTCATGATCTTGTCCGAGGCTTGTGTTGATAGTTGAAATAGAAGCGCGGCGGAAACCGCGGCGCGGTGGCGCTGAAGAAAACGGCTGTGCACCGCATATCATGTGTCATTGCGAGGGCGAAGCCCGTGGCAATCCGCATCCCCTCTATGAGGGAAGAAGCCATGGAGAATGGCGGTTTGTTTCATGAAGGAGTACGGATTCCCACGTCAGGGCCTCGAGGCCCTTCCTCGGAATGACACCGTTTCGTGCAGTTTATAGCCCGCATGTTCCTGCGATCGTTTGCACACTAAGGGAAGTTGGATTCCATAGACAACCGGCACCAATATGCTTTTGCGCCGGCGAGCTCATCTCTTGTCCCCGGGCACTGCCTGGTTATTTATTCCGGTAATTCAGACCGCCGGTTTCGCCGTTTTCGATGTAGCGGCCGATGCCGACGGCGACGCAGTCGATGGGGTTTTTGGCCACGACGGTGCGGATGCCGGTCACGCGGGAGATGAGGAGGTCGATCCCCGCGAGGAGGGCGCCGCCGCCCGAGAGCATGATGCCGGTATCGTAGATATCGGACGCCAGCTCCGGCGGGGTATTTTCGAGCGTGTTGCGGATGACCTCGACGATCTGCTGGACCTCGTTCTGCATCGCCTCGCGCACCTCGCCCGAGCGGATGGTCACGACCGCCGGCAGTCCGGAGAGCAGATTCCGCCCCCGCACCTCCATCGCCCCGCGGTCCGTCGCCGGATGCGCGCTCCCGATCCGCTTCTTGAGCAGCTCCGCGGTCGTTTCGCCGATCAGGATGTTGTATTTGCGCTTGATGTAGCTCGTGATGGCCTCGTCGAGCTCCGCGCCCGCCGTCCGGAGGGACTTCGAGAGCACGATCCCGCCGAGGGAGAGGACCGCCACCTCCGTCGTCCCGCCGCCGATATCCACGATCATCGAGCCGCGCGGATCGTCGACGCGGAGTCCGCTTCCGAGCGCGGCGGCCTTCGGCTCCTCGACGAGGGCGACCGACTGCGCGCCTGCCGCCAGAGCCACGTCCTCCACCGCGCGGCGCTCTACCTCGGTCACGCCGTAGGGGATGCAGATCATCACGCGCGGATGGCTGAAGATCGTGCTCCCCGACACCTTCTTGAAGTAGTGGTTGAGCATCGCCGCCGTCCCGTCGAATTCCGCGATCACGCCGTCCTTGAGGGGATGCATCGCCGTGATCGAGCCGGGCGTCTTGCCGAGCATGAGCTTGGCCTCGTTCCCGACCGCCACGACCTTCTTTGTCTTCGATTCCACCGCCACGACCGACGGCTCGCGCAGAATGATCCCGCGCCCTTTCACATAGATCAGCGTATTCGCCGTTCCGAGGTCAATTCCGATTGTTTTCATAGTCCTGTTCCACCGTTCCTTCCTGCGCCGGGCTCAGATCCCGAGCCGCATAAGCTCTTCTGCCACGCGGCATACGGGCAGCCCCACCACGTTGTAATAATCCCCGCGGATCTCTTCGACGAAGACGCACGCGCCGCTCTGGTACCCGTACGCCCCCGCCTTGTCAAGCGGATCTCCGCTGTTCACATATTCGTCGATCTCCTCCGCCGTGAGGTCCCGGAACCGTACCTCCGTCGAGACGGCAAAGGCGGATTCCTGTTCGCCTGCCCGGATCACCACGCCGGTCCAGACCTCGTGGGTCTTCCCGGAGAGGGCCGAGAGCATCTGCCGGGCATCGTCCGCGTCCCGGGGCTTGCCGAGCGGCTGCTTCATCGCCGGCGACCAGACCACCGTATCGGCAGAGAGCACGGGGGTGTCCCCGATCTGTGCCCGGTACGCCGCAAAGAGCGCGTCGTTTTTCAGCCGCGCGAGTTCGATCACGTACTCTCCCGGATCGCCCGCCGGGAACGGGACGGTTCCCTCATCCGCCGGCGCCGTCAGCACCCGATGCGGGATGTGCGCGAGCGTCAGAATCTCGTGCCGTCTGGGAGAGGCGGACGCGAGGATGATTTCGGTCTTATGCATTGCCCCGCTCCGCCTCAGTTCCGCGTCACGAGCCTGCCGAGCAGGAGGGAGAGCGCGACGAAAATCACCGTCGAGACCGTGATCTTGACGTAGATCCCGAACGTGATCTGCAAAACGGTGAGGTTGAGGATCACGGGACCCTCGGTGCCGAAGCCCTGCCCGTAGGAGAGCCAGGAGAGGGCCGGGATCCCCGCCGTGATCTCCGCGACGAGCCCGCCCACGACGATCCCCGCGAGGGTGAGGAAAAGATAAAGCCAGAATGATTTGGTACGCATGATTGCTCCTTATTAAGTGAACAGTGAACAGAGAACAGTGAACAGTTGAGGAGGAAAACGCTTCGCGTTTTCTTTTGCTTTATTTGAATCCGCGTCAGCGGATTCTGCCTCCGCTTTTCACTCTTCACTTTTCTCTTTTCACTCGTTTATACGCCTGTGTGTCCGAATCCGCCGTCGCCGCGCTCGGTCTCGCTCACCTCGTCGACTTCGGCGAAGACGGCGCGGGAGACGGGGAGAAACGCCATCTGCGCGATGCGGTCCCCGTATTCGATCGTCACGGGCTCGCTGCCGAGGTTGATGACGGCGACTTTGATCTCCCCCCGATAGTCCGCGTCGATCACGCCGACGCCGTTCGAGAGGGCGAGGCCGCGCTTCACCGCGAGTCCGCTGCGCGCGAAAATCAGGGCGACGACGGATCCGTCCGACGCGCCGAAATCGAGGGCGAGGCCCGTGGGGATGAGGGTGCGCGCGCCGGGCATGACGGTCACGGGCTCATCGAGCGCCGCGCAGAGATCGCAGGCCGCCGCGCCGGGGGTCTGATAGGCCGGGATGCGGGCATCCGGCCGGAGCTTTTTGATTTTGACGGGAAGAGTGGACATGGCGGGGGCTCCTGCTTTGTTGAATTTTGGGAGAATGAAGAATTCAGAATGCAGAATGAAGAATTATGGCGTGAAGCTGCATGTTGTATGCCTCGCGTGCCGCCTCTCCCCCTTCCGGCACGGCTTCACCGTGCCACCAGAGTTCATCGGAGATGAACTCGTCGACTTTGCTCGCAAAGTCGGCTCCCCACCGAGGGGGAGGCACACAACGTGAAGCTGCAATTCTGCATTCTGCATTCTTAATTCTGAATTCTCCTCCCCTCGCCGCTCTCGCCTCTCTGGTACTGCTCAATGACGTCGCGCATTTCGGACGCCCGCTCGTCGGTCCACTGGAAAGAGAGGGACGACGCGCCGCGCAGCTGATCCAGCCGGTCGCCCATCCACACGGGGACGGCGTTGTACACCGCGTTCACGCAGTCCGCTTCGCCGATGACTGGGAAGCGCGCGCCCACGCGGTCGGTGAGGATCCCGCGGCAGGCAAAGGGCTTATGCCGCTCGGGATCGCGGCCTCCGCAGCTGACGCACGCGCGGTTCCCCGGCTGAATCACGCACTTCGCGAGCGTCATGACCGGGATCCGGCCGTACACGATCGGGGATAAACCCATCGAACGCACGGCGGCGCAGGGGAGTTCGGGAGAGGCGGCGACGTCTGCGCATCCGAGGCGGCGGTAGAAATCCGCGGCGGCGGCGTTCGTCACGTTGCCGCGGAAGGAGAGATCGGCGGTGAATCCGGCGTCGACGGCGGCCCGCACCTGACCGGGCGTGTGGCATTCGATCCGGCGGCATCCGGCCCCGCGCGCGTCGGCGAACAGCGTATGGATCTGCTCGTCGGTCAGGGGGAAGACCGGCAGCGAAGCGGAGAGCTCCGGCGGGGAGTCAAGGTTCAGTGAATCGAGGGCATCCTTCGCCCGGCGCACGTCCCACGCGGAGACGGTGACGCGGGAGAAGGCAGCGAGGATCGCCCGGACCGCTGCGGGATCGCTGCCCAGGAGAGCGGCGTCGGCCACATATAGGGTCCAGGGGACAACATCTTCCTCGATGCGCGGGGATTTCGGCGGCTGATACGGCGCGGGGTCCCGTTTGACGGGAGGGTCCGGCGGCATCGCGGAAACGGCGTCGGCCAGGGCATCCGTGGCCCTGCGGCGCAGATCGTTCAGGCGGCTGACGGGCATCCAGAGCCCCTCGTCGAGGGTGATCGCGGCCTCGCGCAGCGCGAATCCCGTTCCGCCGAGCTTCGAGAGACTTTTAAGAATGGCATCACGGTCGAGGGGTCGGCCGGTCGCCTCGTCGGGGATGTCCCCTTCGACCGTCACCGCCTGTTCGCCGCAGCTCAGGGTCAGACGGGCAGGCTCGCCCCGGCGGAGGACGCAATCCAGGTCGATTTCCCGGCAGTCCCGGGCCGCGCGGGCTTGATCGGCGTCGCGCAGACGCGCGTTCAGGGCTGCCTTGACGGTTTTCGCGTCCGGGAAGGATGCCGGATTCTCCCGGGCTTCTTTCCCGACCATGGAGGGGGCATAAGTTCCGGCGAAATAGCCGTCGGTGAAGCCGCGCGTGAAGAGGTCGGCGAGGAGGCGGATTTCACCCGGCTCCGCTGCCCGGCGCTCGTCGAGGAGGCGGCGGTACACGGACGTCACGCCGTACACGTAGGAGGCAGGCTTGAGGCGTCCTTCGATCTTGAGCGAATCCATGCCCGTGCCGATCACCGCAGGGATCTGCCCGGCGAGGCACATGTCCGCGAGGGAGAGGGGCGTCGGGCTGTTCTTCTTTCCGGCGGGTTCGACCGTGTAGGGCAGGCGGCAGGGCTGGGCGCATTCGCCGCGGTTGCCGCTCCGTCCGCCGCAGAACCACGACATCAGGCACTGTCCCGAACAGGAGACGCAGTGCGCACCGTGGAGGAAGATTTCGATCTCGAGCGGGCCTCCCGTCAGGCGGGCGATCTCCTCGCGGGAAAGTTCGCGCGGCAGGACGAGGCGCCGGAATCCAAGGTCGGAAAGCGCGCGGCAGTCGGCGGGCGAGCCCATCGAGGTCTGCGTGCTCGCGTGCAGGACGGCGTCGGGCCAGCGGGCGAGGATCTCGGCGGCCAGCCCCATGTCGGCGATGATGATCGCGTCGGCGCGGCTCTCGTCCGCGGGGGACAGGCACTGATCCGCGAGGCGCAGGGCGTCGTCCATCTCGCGGTCGCGGACGCGGGTATTGATCGTGATATGCGCCTTCGCGCCGGCTGCGTGGGTCAGGCGGATGGCGTCGGAGAGCGCGGCCCCGGCGAAATTCTTCGCGCGCATCCGGTTCGAGAACAGGGATGAGCCGAAATAGACGGCGTCGGCTCCGGCGGCCAGGGCGGCGCGCAGGGCCTCGTCCGATCCGGCAGGCGCGAGCAGTTCGGGGACACGTTTTCTTCCACTCTCCGCGTTCACGGATCCGCGCCTCCCTTCCGCGGGGGACAATCCCCCATGATATCTAATCTATTATACACGATCCGGGCCATAAAAGAAAGGGGTATTTGTGAATTTCTCGCGGGATTGTGCCGCCGCCCGGACCGCTTCGCCCCGTCGGATGCGGATTTTTGCGATATTCACAAAAAAACGGTTGAATCCGGGCGGAAACTGTGATACAATATTCTCAACGAACCGGGAGGATGCCCGGTCAACATCTTATCATCAAAACGGGGTACCAACATGAGCCTTCTTTCCACTCTCATCGGATCCATGTCCACGGACGAATCCGCAGAGGCGATTTCCCGGAAAACGGGCGTCTCGAAATCCCTGACCAGCAGCCTGGTCGCGGCAGCGCTTCCCCTTCTCTTCAAAAAGCTGACGAGCAACGCGTCGTCCCAGCAGGGTGCGGCGTCCCTCCTCGGCGCGCTGGCACAGCACACGGACACGGCGTCCGTCGCCAGCCAGATCGCGAATGCCGACACCGCAGACGGCAACGCGATCATCGGTCACATCCTCGGTTCGGATCAGGCGGCGACCGTGAGCCAGCTCGCGGCCCAGACGAATCTGAGCGAGGAACAGGTCTCCTCGGTGCTCGGGAACATCGCCCCCGCGCTGATGAGCTCCCTCTCCGCGGCAAACACGGAGAACGTACAGGCCCAGGCGGCAGCGGCCGTGCAGTCGCTGGAAGAAGAAAAACCGGCGTCCGGCGGCGGTCTGGGATCGCTTCTCGGCGGCATCCTCGGCGGCGGCTCGTCTTCGAGCGCAAGCAGCTCGTCGAGCGGTGCGGGTTCCCTCCTCAGCGCGCTCTTCGGAGGCAAGAAGGAAGAGAAAGAAGAGAAGGAAGAGGCCGCGATCGACGGCAGCTCGCTTCTGAACCTGCTCTTGAACATGAAATAAGCGGCGAAACGGGAACGCCAGGACAAACAGCACAAAAAACAGTCGTGCGGCTGAGATCAGCTTCACGGCTGTTTTGCGTTATGCGGTTCAGTTCTGCCTCTCCGCGTACGTCCACGAGCGGCCGTAATTCTCAAGCGAGCCGAACGAAAAGCCGGCCTTCGTGATCCGCCCGAGCATCCACGGCAGAAGGTCGATCGTCTCCGGGACCGTCTCGTGCATGAGGATGATGATCGGCGCGCCGGGGTTCGATTCGTTCTCCTTGAGGCAGCGCGCGAAGGTCTCCTCGAAGCTCTGCCGGATGTAATCGGACGTGCTCACGCCTTCATCGCGCAGGCCGAGCACCGCGTCGTTCGTCATCACGTTCCAGTCGAAGACGAGATACCCGTGTCCGGCGAGCATCTCCTTCATCTCCTCGGCCTCTTCCTCCGTGACATACGCGCTCACGGATCCGAAGGGGAACCGGAAGTATTTCGTCTCGCCGAGGGTCACGCCCGCCTCCGCCGCGATCTCTTCCCAGCGGAGGACCTCGGCCTCCAGGGCATCGGTCGAGGCGTAGATGTCCTCGTAGACGTGAGTGACCGTGTGGCATCCGAAGGTGTGGCCGCGGTCCGCGATCAGGCGCGCGGCGGCGGGATGGGATTCGACGGAGGCGCCGATGGTGAAGAAGGTCCCGCGCACGCCCCAGCGGTCGAGGACGTCGAGGAGGCGCTCGGTGTCCTTCTCGGTCGGGCCGTCGTCGAAGGTGAGATAGACGACGTTTTCGCCATCCGGGGACGCCTCGAAGGAAGCGCTTTTCGCGCCGCTGACGCACAGGGTGACGGGGACATCCGGGTTGACGTAGTACCCGTTTTCGTCGGAGAATCCGGCATAGTGCAGCGCGACGACCTCCCCTTCGGGCGCGGCGTTCTTGACGGATACGGTTTCGCACGCGATGCCGTGGGCCGCGAGGATCTGGCTGACGGTCGAGACATGCGTGTCGGCGAAGCGGGGGACGGCGGCATACCCGGATCGGTCGCCCTCGTCCGCGGAGACGCTCCGGCGCAGGTACACGACGTCGTCGAGGACGGCGATGCTCGCGGGCTTGGCGGCGCGGTTATAGACGGATTCGATGACCTCGGTGTGCGGGAGCGCGTCGAGGAGGCGGGCGTCGGGCGTGTCGGGGTTGTCCGGCACGAGGGAGAAATACGCGTAATCCGTCGGGGGGTAATCGTAGGTATAGAACTCCAGAATCTCCCCCCACTCCGCGCGGAGCAATTCGAGCGACTCCCGCGGCGTCTCACACGCGCACAGAACGAGCGCACAGAGGCAGAGGAGGGGGAGGAGGAGGGTACGGGCAAAATGTTTCAAGGGGAACTCCGGGGGAAAAAGATGCGATACATTATTATACCACCCCCCGCGGCGGAATGCAAGTGAAAAAACCATATTTCGACCGGGCGGCGGGGAAGCCGAAAACTCCCGCGCAGCGGGAAATTCACTCCTCAGCAATGACAAGCTGAAGCCGGAGGTATTTCATAACCCACACCCGTTGAGTTCTTCCTGCTCCTTTCAAGGAGTACGGATTGCCACGTCGCAGGTCTCGGGACCTGCTCCTCGCAATGACACACAAATATGTAACGCTCGCCCGGTTTATGCGGCGCACCCGTTTGCACATGTGCGGTATCGTTTCCGTTTCCATCCTGCAATACATAAAATTGTGTCATTGCGAGAAACGAGCCCGGGGGCTCGTGACGTGGCAATCCGTACCCCTCATAAGCGTGCTTGCAATACGCCATTGCCCCCGCCGCAATGAAAAAGGAGCGCTTACACGCTCCTTTATTCATCAAACTGCGCTTCCTCGCATCCGCATGTCCGGGCCAGTTCCGCGAGCCGCGCGTCGCCGATCCCGAGGGCTGCCGCCCCTTCCCGGATCGTCCAGGACCGCAGGGCGTTCGATTCGCCGTCGCCGCGCCACGCGAGATAGTTCGCGAGCCCGGCTTCCCGGATGAGAGCCGTCTTCAGATCGTACACCGCGCCGCGCGCCGCCATCTTTTCCGGATCGCCGCCCGCGATATAGTACTCTTCGATCGCCGCCGCGTTCTCTTCGGTCAGCGCGAGATCCTCCGGCAGGTCATAGTAGTACCACACGTCGCCCACGGCGTAGATGTCTTCCTTCGTCCATCCGAACCGGAGCGCGAAGGACAGGATGTTCACGCCGCACGGATCGTCTGCCAGTACCTCGCTCGCCCACGCGTCGAAGGCCTCGGCCCCGACCCGCTCGATCAGGACGGCGGGGATATCGTGGTAGGCGTTGCGGTAGGCATGCGCGTGTTCGCAGTCCGTCTGCACGTAATCGTGCGGGAGGGCGGCGCCCGTATTCCGCTCGCCGTTCAGCCAGTCCGCGTCCGATGGGGCGGTCATGATCGGCACATTGCCCGCGCCGCCGTAGCCTTCCGCGACCATGCTGGCGCCGAGGGCCGATTCGGGCATCGCCGGCGATTCAACCCCTGTGTCATGCGACACGTCATACGACGCGAGGGCGTCTTCTTCGCATTCGACGGCGCATTCCTCTTCGACGGCCTCTTCCGCCCGATACATGTCCTCATACATCGCCGCAGGTTCCGCAGCGGGTTCCGGGGCAGGCGCTTCGGCGCTCTTGGGGGCTGCCGACGTGAAAGACCAGCCGCCTTCTACGGCTTTCTCTTCCGCCGCCGGCGCATCTGCTACGGCTTCCGCGGGGATTTCGTATGCTTCCTCGACGGCTTCCGCGTCCGCCATTTCCGCCGCCGCCATGTCATAGGCCGCCGACGCGTTCTTCTCCACGGCGAGATCGCGGGTCAGGGCGGGCAGGAACTTCACTCCGGCTGCCGTCACGAGGACGAGGCATGCCGCGAGCGCGCCCCATTTCGCGATCCTTCCCCAGCGCACGCCGCGCGCGGGTTCGTCACGTCTCTGCGAATCGGCGACAGGCAGGATGCGGGACTGCGCTTTATCCGCGCGGATGCGTTCCATCACCGCGGCCCGGATATCCTTTTTCGGGGAAGGATAGGCTTCGGCGAGCAGGGCGAGGAGCCGCGCGGCCTCCTCCTCCGTCAGACCCGGGGAGAGGCCGGCGGGATCGACGGGGTCGTTCAGGGTCCCGTCAACCGGTCTTTGGGTCATTCTTTCTCGTTCGTTCATGTTCATCACGTCCCGTCGGGGGACGTCCTTTCGGTGATTCAGACGGACGGGATTTTTCCCATCCGCGTATTAGACGCCGCGGGATCAGAAAAAGTTCCCGTTTTCCAGAATTGTTTTTAAATTTTGCCGTCCCCGGTTGATCCGGGACTTGACGGTGCCGAGTTCGAGCCCGAGTTTTTCGCTGATTTCCTGATACGAGAGCCCGGAGAGATCGCGCAGGACGATGACCTGACGCTGTTCGTCCGGGAGCGATTCCACCGCGCGGCGCACGGCGAGGATCAGTTCGCGCCGTTCGGCCGCCTCCTCGGGGATGGTCTCGCCGGAGGTGACGGGGACGTCCCACTCTTCGCCGTCCTCGTCGCCGTCGTCGGAGGCGAGGGAGGAGAGGGACACGGCGGGACGCCTCGACGCCGCGCGGATCGTGTCCTTCGCGCAGTTGACCGCGATGCGGTAGAGCCACGTGGAGAAGGTGCAGTCGCCGCGGAAGGCCGCGAGGTTGCGCCACGCCTTGATGAAGGCCTCCTGCGCGATGTCGTCGGCGAGGTCGGGGGACTGCGCCGAGGCGGACAGGACGCGGACGGCGGTGTTGAAGACGAAGCGCTCATAGCGCGATACGAGATCGGAGAAGGCGTCGTCGTCCCCGTTTCTCGCGCGCTCCACGAGGGCAAGGACCGCCGCTTCGTCGCCGTCGTCGGGAGCATCGGGGATCCCGGGAGGCGCGGCGGCGGGGGATTTCAGAGGAAAACCCTGTGCCGCGAGGGCCAGAAGAAAGAAAAGCATGATGACAGGACCGTTGTTCCTTTTATCGTTATACTTCGCGCAGAATAATGGATACCGGACAAGCACAGTTTCTCGGAGGACTTTGGTTCTTGTCTCTACACCGCAGATGGGACAGGGGAGGAAACGGAAATAAATACCACAAACACGCATTTCCATCGTCATTTCTGTTGAATTCTACACAAAAGCAATGTTAAGTTTTCAAGTGCTTCCCCGCATAGATGAGATCATAGATAGATTATATTCATCTTTGCGGTACATACTTTCATCCATTTCCGTCACCGAACTTGCCCACATTCATTTCGATAAATGACACCAGTTCCTTGCTGTAATAGTTATCATTTTTCATGTTTATTTCGAGCACATAATCACGCACATTATTCCATATATCCTTGTTTTCCGGATCATTTACAATGTCGTTATATATGGCAGTATCCTGAAGATCGTACAGATCATATACTGTGTATATTTTACCCTCATGATAAAAGGAGTATGGGTCTTTCAGCATTTTCATAGATTCCGTTGGACTGTCTGCCAATATGCCGCTCAATAACGAATCGGGAACATTCTTGATCCCACACGCTGAATAGTATTCTATCAGATCTTCTGATGTTAGTTCCATCTCATTGGCGAGATAAAACATCAAGCACGGCGTCGCGTTTCGATCATTGTTCCATAATACTTCGTATTCCCGACAATACGGATCACTTTGTTCAGTAAATGTTCCCACTTGATATACAAGGCTTCCTGTAAGAAAATCGTAAGGAGAATAGAGCTCATCTCCCATAAAGGACCCCCCTACAGAATCGTTATCCTGTTGTTCCTCAACCATCCCCTGTGAATCCTGTGTAAACTCTCCATTCCCATCGTTTTCTCTCTCAGATAACAAATCCATCCGCCTCTCACATCCAAGCAGGCACAGAATGAGAATTGCGGAAAGAACCATTCGCAGACAGTTAATAGCTCTTTCACTTTTCAGACTTGATTTCATGACATACACCTCCCATCAGTTATATGACGCGAAAGATTTATTTGGGTGAAACACTAACGGTTGTTCAGTGTTACCGTTGTGCGGATGGATTCTGTTTGTTTGGGTACGGATCTATTATAGCACGGCGCAGGAAGGATGTCAAGCAAAGAGTGGCCGGTGCGGCGGCAAACTGCCTCGAAGAGGCAACTTCACTCTCCTGGCTCAGCCGGGTGAACTTCACCCGCATCGGCACGCGTGCCGTGCGGATTTCACGCGCTCTCCCTCCCGCGGCGTTTTGCGCGTGTTCCGCGTGCGGCAAACTCCCCCTTGCGCGCGGGGAAAATTTGTGGTATAATATATTGAATTGGGCCTCGGCATTGCCGCGCAGACGAAACGATATTTCCACCTCACCCTCCGCACGTGAAGTTCGTATTTCAAAATATCCCTTGCGCTGGAGGAGGTTTTTGTGCTATAATATAATGATGAATGCAACGACAAAAAGAATTCAATGTATATTCAATGAGGTCATGCACAAATGGAAGAATATCTAACTCCACTCTCGTCGGAAGCAGAGCACTCCTCTCCTTATGGAATAATGGCTTTGTTTGACGGACAATTCTCCACGGATTCTTTTCATCGCTTAATGGCTCAAGGTCGTCCTCACGACCAATCCATTCTTAGTTCCATAAAAGAAGCGATTTCTAATACAATAAACAAGGGATCTTCTGAAAATGAAACAGATTATATTGTACAAATTAGTGATGACTTAAAAGATTCTATTCATAACGGAGATATCAAACTTGTAACAAATTCGGATGGAGAAATTTTTGCTCAACTTCTGAACAGCGACGGAAAATATGGTCAAAAACTATCTATCAAGGAAGAGTTAAGAAACAAGGATATCTCCTCGCAAGCAGCGGAACATGCATTGCAGATGGAAGCTATCAGAATTCAACTCGAAAGAATTGTTGATTCCATCGAGCAGTTAGAGAATTCTGTTTCCCGCGTTATTGATGGTCAGCAGAACGACAGGATTGCATTGTATTATAGTGGGTTGTCGTTATATATTGAAGCGCAATCTGTGCAAGAACCGACCCTGAGATATCATCTGCTCGCACAGGCCATACATAGTTTCAATGAAGCTGCCGCAAAAATGATTCAAGAAATACGTTCTGACATTGAATATCTATCAAATCGGCTTTACTTAAAGGCAAAAAAGGGAATGCGGGATTCCATAGATTCTAAAATCACACATATCCGGCAATGTTCGGATGCTGTTTATAGAATTTCCTTTACAAAGGCATATATGTATTATGAAAATAATGAGGTCCAAGCCTTGCTTTCATCGCTTGACCAGTACAAACGATTTATAGAAAAGATGATTAGCCCTCATCTCGGCATGTTGAGTGAACTCGATAAAAATGACATGCTTTTCGATACCGGAGCGTGGGGAAAAATCGTTAAATCAATCGAAGACTGCAATAGATTTCAAGATCTTCTTGTAGATAACCATACATATTACTTAGAGACGGGAGAAAACACAAATGGCTAATGATCGTCGTAAAAAAGGATGCCCCAACAGCAGTTGTGAAAGAAATAAGAATAAAGTGAAATTGCCAGCAACGGAAGAGTATTGCCCAAAGTGCGGGACTAACTTAGTATATGTATGCAAGAAATGTTTTTGCCAGATCGAAGATACAGGACGAGAGCACACTCTCTGCTTAAGCTGCCAAGCACAAAAAGAGGAAAGAAATAAAAAAATCATAGACAAATCAAAGAACATCGGTACTGCTGTCTTGGTGACGGCGGGTACGGTAGCTACTGGAATAATTACAAAAGCGGCGAAAGTGGCCGAAAATGAAACAACAAAAAAGATAACAGGCGTAATAACAGATGCATTTCGAAAACACTAAAAAATGAACGCTGGAGAATTAAAAGCTGAGTTAAAGAATCTGGCAGATATCACGTTCGTCTACAACGGAAAGAATTGCGGTTGCACCAATGAGTATCGTCCACCACACCAGTGGTATGATGTTTGGTATGGCGAAACTGAATGGCATTTTATAGATGTTGATGAATTGATGACCGCAGCTTTGTTTGACGGGAAATCACTTGAGAATATCGCAGAGGAATTAATCATAAACATTTCGTAAAAAAACAATAGTTCAAGCTATACTCAAGATCACGCAAAGAAAAGAAAGAAAAAGATGAAGAAAAAACCCTCCTCCGCGAACGCGTACAACAACCAATCCATCACCGCCCTGAAAGGTCCGGACCGCGTCCGCAAACGCCCCGCCGTCATCTTCGGCTCCGACGGCCTCGAAGGCGCGGAACATTCCGTCTTCGAGATCCTCTCAAACTCCGTCGACGAGGCCCGCGAAGGCTTCGGCAATGTCATCCATATCACCGCCTTCAACGACCATTCCGTCGAGGTCGAGGACTTCGGACGCGGCGTCCCCCTCGGATGGAACGAGGGCGAGGGCCGCTGGAACTGGGAGCTGGTCTACTGCGAGCTCTACGCGGGCGGCAAGTACGACAACAACGCCGAGGATGCCGCCTACGAGTATTCCCTCGGGCTCAACGGCCTCGGCGCCTGCGCGACGCAGTACGCGAGCGAATACTACGAAGTCCGCTCCTACGACGGCACGAACGTCTCCTCGATCTCCTTCAAAAAAGGCGAGCCCGTCACCGAGCTCGAGGTCCGGCCTCTCGAGCGCCGCGAACGCCGCACCGGCACCGTCCAGCGGTGGCGTCCCGATCTCGAGGTCTTCACCGAGATCGATATCCCGCGCGAATACTACGCCGACATGCTCCGCCGCCAGGCCGTGGTCAACGCGGGCATCCGCTTCGTCTTCAAGTGGCAGAAGCCCGACGGTGCGTTCGACACCGAGGAATATTTCTACGAGAACGGGATCACGGACTACATCGCCGAGATCGCCGGAGACACCGCCGAGACGAAGATCGCGCTCTTCCACCTCGAAACGAAAGGCCGCGACCGCGAGGACATGACGGACTACAAGCTCGTCGCGGACGTCGCGTGGACCGTCTCGAAGACCGTGCGCATGATCGAGCACTACCACAATTCCTCCTGGCTCGAACACGGCGGCTCCCCCGACAAGGCGGTCCGGCTCGCGTTCACGTCGGCGGTCGACAAGCGGCTCAAGGCCACCGGGAAATACAACAAGAACGAGTCGAAGATCACGTTCCCGGACATCGAGGACTGCCTCGTGCTCGTGACGAACAGCTTCTCGACCCGCCCGTCCTACGCGAACCAGACGAAGAAGGCGATCACCAACACCTTCATCGCCGACGCCATGAACGAATTCCTGCGCAATCAGCTCGAATACTTCTTCGCGGAGAATCCCCTCGACGCCGACCGGTTCTGCAACCAGGTCCTCGTGAACAAGCGGTCCCGCGAGCAGGCGGAGAGCACGCGGCTCGACTTGAAAAAGAAGCTCGCGGCGAGCACGGACGTGGCGCACCGCGTCGAGAAGTTCGTGGCGTGCCGTTCGAAGGATCCGGATCTGCGCGAGGTGTACATCGTGGAGGGCGATTCCGCGATGACGTCCTGCAAGCTGGCCCGGAACGCCGAATTCCAGGCGATCATCCCGGTCCGCGGCAAGACCTTGAACTGCATGAAGGCCTCCTACGACCGGATCTTCAAGAGCGACATCATCCTCGATCTGCTCCGCGTGATCGGCTGCGGCGTGGAGATCCAGGCAAAGCACAAGGCGGACATGGTGTCGTTTGATCTGGCGAACCTGCGCTGGTCGAAGATCATCATCTGCACGGACGCGGACGAGGACGGGTTCCAGATCCGGACGCTGCTCCTCACGCTCTTCTACCGCCTGCTGCCGACGCTGCTCAAGGAGGGCCGGGTGTACATCGCGGAGTCGCCGCTGTACGAGATCACGGCGGCGGGATGCGATCCGGAATATGCCTACAACGAGCCGGACAAGGCGGTGATCACGGCGCGGCTGGAGAAGGTGGGAAAGAAGTACACTTTGCAGCGCTCGAAGGGCCTCGGCGAGAACTCGGCGGAGATGATGGCGAAGACGACGATGAATCCGGCGACGCGGCGTCTGATCCGGGTGACGCCCTCGGATGCGGCGGCGACGGCACGGATGTTCGATCTGATGCTGGGGGACGACCTCGCGGGCCGCAAGCGGTACATCGCGGATCACGGCGCGGAATTTTTGAAGGAAGCGGATATCTAGCGGGGAAGCCCCCGCTGGGCGGATGACGAACTCGCTGGCGCAAGTTCGTTCACCAATACAGAAAGTGCGTACCTGCGAGGGTGCGTACTTTTTTATGCGGCGAAAGCGTTCCCACTTTATTATCCTCCGCCCAAAATGCGTTCCGCAACACAAATCCGGCGCTATCCTTTCCCAACATGAAAATTCATGTTGATTTCCCTCCCGCTTTGATGTATAATAAAGGCGAATCCGGGCGCGTTCTGCCGCCCACACGAAAGCGAGGTCTCCTGTCCGTGAAAAAACAGCGTATTCTTGTGATTTCCAGCGCCAATATCGATTTTGTCCAGCGGATGCGCCGCGTCCCCTATTCCGGGGAGACCGTCGTGGAAACCGACCTCGGCTATTCCTATGTCCCCGGCGGGAAAGGCGCGAATTCCGCCGTCGCCTTTGCGCGGTTCGGCGCGGACACCGTTTTCGCCTGCAAGCTCGGGCAGGATGCCAATGCCCGCCGCCTCGTCTCCCTCTACCAGCGCGAGGGCATCGACACCCGCTACATCCTCGAGGACGCCGACACCCCGACGGGGCTGGCCTCCATCCTCGTGGAGGACAACGGCAAAAACCGGATCATCGTCTACCCCGGCGCGAACATGACCCTGACGACGGAGGACATCGAGGCCGCGTTCACCTGCTATCCCGACGCCCTCTATCTCCAGCTCGAGATCCCCGACGAGGCCGTGATCGACGCCACGCGCCGCGCGAACGAAGCCGGCATCCCCGTCTTCCTCGACGCGGGTCCCGCCCGCCTCGATTTCCCGCTCGATCGGCTGGGCAAGCTCGAGATCTTCTCCCCCAACGAGAACGAGACCCGCATCTTCACGGGCATCTCCCCCACCTCCGAGGACAACTGCCTCCGCGCCGCCATCAAGCTCTCCACGCTGGTGGACGCGAAATACATCGTTCTGAAGCTCGGCGAGCGCGGATCCTTCGTCTACGACGGCCGCGTGTATGAGACCGTCCCCGCGGAGCCCGTCGAGGCCGTCGACACCACCGCCGCCGGCGACGTCTTCACCGCCGTCATGACCTATGTGTACCTGCAGAACGGCAGCATCCTCTCCGCCGTCAAGTACGCGACCTGCGCCGCCGCCCTGTCTGTTACCCGCCTCGGCGCGTCCACGTCGATCCCCACCCTCGACGAGGTGATCGCCTACGCGAAGAACAAGGTCGCGCAGGAGCAGGAGCAGCCGGATGCAGCGCCGGACACGGCAGACGGAGGGGACGCCTGATGGTGATCGTGGGGCTGGACTTCGGCGACGCGAGAACCGGCGTCGCGGTCTGCGATAAATATGAAATGATGGCCTCCGACGCGGGCTGTGTCGCGGCCGATTCCTATAAAAAGGCCCTCGAGCGGGTCGGCGCGCGGGTGAAGGAGCTCGGCGCGGAGCTGATCGTCGTCGGCAATCCCGTGAACATGAACGGCACGGCGGGTCCCCGGAGCGAGAAGTGCAAAGCGTTCGCCAGGGAGCTCAGTGAAGCCACGGGTATCCCCGCGGTGATGTATGATGAGCGGCTCACGACCGTGTCGGCGCACCGGATCCTCTCCGAGAACAACGTCCGCGGCAAAAAAAGAAAAGCCACGGTCGACACGCTGTCGGCAAGGCTGATCCTCGAAGATTATTTGAAGTTCCGGAAAAACACGGCAACGGAGTGACGAATTACGAATTGACGGGATCGATTCTGTATTCTGCGTTCCTTCATGCCGCCAAACCATTTCACCCCCTTCCGGCTCACGGATTTGCAGGCAAATCGTTCGCCACCTCCCCCAAGGGGGAGGCAATAGTGTGCATCCTCCCGCCGCATGCTGTCATTCATCATTCGTAATTCTTGATTCTTAATTCGTAATTCTCCGGGGGGTTCCATGAAGCGCGTCCTTTTGATTGCCCTGATCGTCCTCGTCGTCCTGATCGCGGCGTTCTGGCTGTACACAAGCGGCCGGTATCTCGAAGAAGAGGAAGACGAGCCGGCGGAGTTTTCCCTCTTCGGGCCGGTGATGACGTTCCGATGGTACGGCGAGGAGCCCGATTTCCGCGATTTCGTCCTGATTTTCCCGGAGTGGGACGACCTCCTCGGGCCGTGGCGGATCATCACGCCCTTCGCTGAGGAATACCCCTACGAGAGCAGCGAGCTCCTGTACTACGATCTGCCCGCCCGCCGCGTCATCCTCTCCTCCCTCGCCTACGACGAAGGCGTCGTGGAGACGGTGTTTGAACGCGCGGGGAGGGAGAGCGAATGAAGAATGCAGAATTTTTCTGATTCGTTTCTGAATTTTGCATTCAAGGCTCTGCATCCGTATCGCCGCTTCCCAGGGGCACGCATATTATGTGCAGTCTCCCGCCGCACTCTGTAATTCTTCATTCTTAATTCTTAATTCTTCATTCTTAATTGACTCTGATTTTCCGAAAGGAGTTTATCCAAATATGAAAAACGCAACCCCAATCACCTGCTGTGAGCTCAAGGCATTCAACGAGTATCACGCGAACGACGCGGTCCGCCAGGCCATGACTTCCGTCTTCTCGAAGACCGGCATGGGAAACATGACCTTCCTCACGGACAAGGCGAAGAAGATGCAGTTCTTCTTCAACCACGAGGTCAAGACGATGGGCGCGACGAACCAGAAGTCCTCCGGACGCTGCTGGCTCTTCGCCGCAACGAACGTGCTCCGCGAGCAGATCGCCAAGAAGCTGAACGTGGAATCGTTCGAGCTCTCGCAGTCCTATCTCGCGTTCTGGGACAAGTTCGAGCGCGTGAACTACTACATCGAAGCGATCGTGGATTCCGCCGCCGAGGCCTCGAATTCCCGCATCGTGGATTACATCGTCGAGACCGGCGTGCATGACGGCGGTCAGTGGGACATGTTCGTCAATATCGTGAAGAAATACGGCGTGGTGCCGAAGGTCGCGTATCCCGAGACGTTCCAGTCCTCGAACACCGGCTCGCTCAACCGCCATATCAACAACTACCTCCGCGCCAAGACCGGCGTGATCCGCGCCCTCGCCCGGGAAGGCAAGACCGACGAGCTGGCAGCCCTGAGGACCGAGATCCTCGAAAAGGTGTATTCCTTCCTCTGCGCGTGCTACGACGTCCCGCCGGCAGAATTCGATTTTGAATACAAGGACAAGGACGACAAGATCCATCTCGAGTGCGGCCTGACGCCGAAGAGCTTCTGCGAGAAGTACGTCGGCAACTACCTCGACGACTACGTCTCCATCGTGCACGCGCCGACGGCGGACAAGCCCTTCGGCAAGATGTATACGGTGAAGTACCTCGGCAACGTGGTGGGCGGCGATCCCGTGAAGCATCTCAACCTCGAAATGGACGAGTTCAAGGCCCTCGCGGCGGAGCAGATCAAGGACGGCGAAATCGTCTGGTTCGGCTCGGACTGCGGCAAGTTCTCGGACGGCGACCGCGCCTGCTGGGACAACGAGCAGTTCAACGAGGACCGGATCACCGGGCTTGACACGGCGATCTCGAAGGCGGACATGCTCGACTATCACGTCAGCGCGATGAACCACGCGATGTGCCTCACCGGCGTGAACATCGACGAGGATGGCAAACCGAACCGCTGGAAGATCGAGAACAGCTGGGGCGACGGCGGCGCGCAGAAGGGCTATCACATGGCCTCCGACGCGTGGTTTGACGCCTATGTGTTCCAGGCAGTCGTGAACAAGAAGTACCTCGGCGACCGCGCGGCGCTCCTCGATCAGGAGCTGATCGAGCTCGAGCCGTGGGATCCGATGGGATCTTTGGCTGACTGATTGAATGCAGCTTCACGGTCGTTGTTCTTAGAGAATAACGAAAAGTGAATAGTGAATAAGTGAGGTAGAAATCCGTAAACGGATTTCAGAGGAATCAAACGGTCGTGCGGCTGTACGGAAAATACAGCTTCACGACCGTATCCTTTTGGAAACCGGAGGTTTCCTACCTCAACTATTCACTCTTCTCTTTTCTCTCTTCTCTTTTTATGTGTACACCCTCGCCGTGTCCTTATACAGCTGCATGAGGTTCTCGAGCATGTCGCGGTGGGCGAAATCCGCGTGATAGAGAATGTTGATCTCCCGGATCATGCTGAGGTTCTCGATCGGCAAGGCGGTCAGCTTCCCCTTCTTGAGCTCGTCGAGGCACGCGCTCTTCGCGAGGATCGAGATCCCCATGTCCTTGCGGATGAGGTCCTTGATCGTCGCGATGTTGTCGACCTCGAGAATGACCTGGAAATCGTCGATCGACATGCCCGCCTGCTCGAGCGAGGAGACGAAGAGGTTCCGCGTGCCGGAGTTCGGGAGGCGAAGGATGAGATTCTCGCGCAGAATGTCCCCCACCGTCACCATGTTCTTCTTTGCGAGCGGGTGGTTGTTCGACATGACGCACACGAGGTAGTCCGTGTCGAGCAGGAGCGCGCTGATGCCCGGATCGCGGGGCCGCCCCTCGACGATGGCGAGATCGATGCGGTAATCCGAGAGCATTTCATAAAGATTCTGAATGGTGTCAGTAAGAATCGTAATGCTTCGGCGGTGTCCGTCCGCGCTGGCGTACTTGCCGAGGACCTCGGTGATGATGCTCGTCTCGGAGGTGTGCGTGATCCCGATGCGGACGCGGGCCATCTCCCGGGCGGCGTCGGTGAGCTCCCCGCGCATCTTGTCGTACAGCGCCTGGATGCGCCGGGCGTATTTCAGGACGATTTCCCCCTCCGCGGTGGGCCGGAGGGATTTCTTTCCGCGCACGAAGAGCTTCGCGCCGAGGTCTTCCTCGAGGGAGGCGATGTGATGGGAGACCGCGGGCTGGGTGAGATTCAGGGTCTGGGCGGCCTGGGTGAAGTTCTGCTTTTCGGCGACGGTGAGGAGGGTTTCGAGGCGTTGGGAGAGCATGGGCGGGCTCCTTTCGGCGGCGCGCGGACCGGCGGGCGATCCATAACGCTGCGTTATGGGGTGCTTTCAAATCATGATTTGACTTTATGGGTCTTTGGTGATATAGTATAGCATAAAGTGTTCTGTTCGTCAAGGTATTTTTCGGGAAAACATCCTGCGCGGGAATTTCCCCCTTCCGTCACGGTTTCACCGTGACACCCGAGTTCATCTCCGATGAACTCGTCGACTTTGCTCGCAAAGTCGGCTCCCCACCGAGGGGGAGGCAAGCAGCGTGCGGTGCAGAGCGTTTCCCCCCTTCCGTCACGGTTTCACCGTGACACCTCCCCCCAGGGGG
>JAFZPN010000059.1 GCA_017550315.1 Clostridia bacterium | reverse complement strand
GGCGGACATTTCCGAATGCCTCAAGATGGCGGGCATGGACCGCGACGTGCTCCCGAACGAAAACGTCACCGGCAAGAACATTTTCGAAGAGACCGTCGATCCCGCGACCGGCATCCGCGACCTGCGCCCCATCACGGGCGACGAACGCGCGGACGAAGCCCGTCTCGAAGAGCTCCGCCTCGCCGGACGGCTCAAGATCGTGGACGGCAAGACCGTTCTGTACGACGGACGCACGGGCGTTCCGTTCGACAACCCGGTCACCGTCGGCGTCATGTACTATCTGAAGCTCCATCACCTCGTGGACGACAAGATCCACGCCCGCTCCACGGGTCCGTACTCCCTCGTCACGCAGCAGCCTCTCGGCGGCAAAGCCCAGTTCGGCGGCCAGCGCTTCGGCGAGATGGAAGTCTGGGCGCTCGAAGCCTACGGCGCGGCTTACACCATGCAGGAGATCCTGACGGTGAAGTCCGACGATACCATCGGACGCGTCAAGACCTACGAGGCCATCGTGAAAGGGCAGAACATCCCGACGCCGGGCATCCCCGAGGCCTTCAAGGTCCTCGTGAAGGAACTGCAGGCGCTCGGTCTTGACATCAAGATCCTCGACCACGACGAAAACGAAGTGCCTCTCGAATCCATCGGCGACGACGAAATCGAAGCGCCGAACACCGTGTCCTCCTCCGACGATGAAATCACCGAGGAAGACGTCGGCCGCGCAGTCGAGACCGATGACATGATGAACTACTACGTCGAAGAAAACGAAGACGAGGACGAAGACGGTCCGGACGACGCGGAACTGCTCGCGGCGGAAGCGGCCCAGAACTTCGGATACGGCTCGTTTGAAGACGACATGGACGACTGATCTCCCGTCTGAATCCCGGGATCCCGCCCCGACGGCGTCACCGGATCCCGGATTCCGGAACCCTCCTAAATCACACAGAGAAGGTATTATTGCTGATGGAACGCAATGTATTTGAATCGATAAAAATCGGCCTTGCTTCTCCCGAGATGATCCGCGGCTGGTCCTACGGCGAGGTCAAGAAGCCGGAAACGATCAACTACCGCACCCTGAAAGCGGAACGCGACGGTCTGTACTGCGAGCGCATCTTCGGTCCCACGAAGGACTGGGAGTGCCTCTGCGGCAAGTACAAGCGCATCCGCCACAAGGGAAAGATCTGCGAGAAGTGCGGCGTCGAGGTCACGCAGAAGAAGGTGCGCCGGGAACGCATGGGCCACATCGAGCTCGCGGCTCCCGTCTCCCACATCTGGTATTTCCGCGCCATCCCCTCCCGCATGGGCATTCTCCTCGACATCTCCCCCCGCATTCTGGAAAAAGTCCTCTACTTCGCCGCCTATATCGTGATCGATCCGGGCGAAACGCCCCTCGCGAAGTATCAGGTCCTCTCCGAAAAGGAGATCCGGGACGCACGCGAACACTATGAAAACAGCTTCCGCGTCGGCATGGGCGCGCAGGCGATCAAGGAACTCCTCGCCGAACTCGACATCGACGCGCTCTCCGAGCAGCTCAAGGCCGAGCTCGCCGCCGCAAACGGTCAGAAGAAGATCCGCATCATCAAGCGGCTCGAGGTCGTCGAAGCCTTCCGCAAGTCGGGCAACCGCCCCGAGTGGATGATCCTCGACGTCGTGCCGGTCATCCCGCCGGATATCCGCCCGATGGTCCAGCTCGACGGCGGCCGTTTCGCCACCTCCGACCTGAACGATCTCTACCGCCGGGTCATCAACCGCAACAGCCGTCTCGACCGCCTCATCAAGCTGCACGCGCCGGACATCATCATCCGCAACGAGAAGCGCATGCTGCAGGAGGCCGTCGACGCTCTGATCGACAACGGACGCCGCGGCAAGCCCGTCACGGGCCCGTCCTCCCGTCCGCTCAAGTCCCTGTCCGAAATGCTCCGCGGCAAGCAGGGGCGTTTCCGCCAGAACCTCCTCGGCAAGCGCGTGGACTACTCCGGCCGTTCCGTCATCGTCGTCGGCCCGAGCCTCAGGATCTACCAGTGCGGCCTGCCGAAGGAAATGGCGCTCGAGCTCTTCAAGCCCTTCGTCATGAAGCGCCTCGTCGAGACCGGCAAGGCCTCGAACATCAAGGAAGCGAAGAAGAAGGTCGAGAAGGTCAATCCCGACGTCTGGGACGCGCTCGAAAACGTCATCAAGGCGCATCCGGTCCTCCTGAACCGCGCGCCGACCCTGCACCGCCTCTCCATTCAGGCGTTCGAGCCCGTGCTCGTCGAGGGCAAGGCGATCAAGCTGCATCCGCTCGTCTGCAAGGCGTTCAACGCGGACTTCGACGGCGACCAGATGCCGGTCCACGTCCCGCTGTCCTCCGAGGCGCAGGCGGAGAGCCGCTTCCTCATGCTCGCCTCGAACAACCTCCTGAAGCCGGTCGACGGCCGCGCGATCGCCGTCCCGTCGCAGGACATGGTTCTCGGCTCCTACTATCTGACCATCAACAAGGCGGGCGAACCCGGCGACACGGGCGATCCCGACCATCCGCGCACGTTCCGCGACTATGACGAGGCCGTCATGGCCTACGAGAACGGGATCATCGGCATCCACACCCCGATCGAGGTGCGGATGAAGAAGGTCATCGACGGGGAAGAGCGCGTCGGACGCATCCGCGCGACCCTCGGCCGTCTGATCTTCAACCGCCACATCCCGCAGGACCTCGGCTACGTCGACCGCTCGATCCCGGGCAACGAATTCAAGCTCGAGATCGACGAGGACACCTTCGCGTCTGCCAAGAATCCGCTCGGCGGCGTCGGCTCCAAGCAGCTCGGCGACATCATCGACCGCTGCATCCGCAACCACGGCTTCCCGACGGCGGCGGTGGTGCTCGATGAGATCAAGGCGATGGGTTACCGCTACTCCACCCGCGCGTCCATTTCGATCTCCGTGGCGGATATCACCGTCCCGCAGGCGAAGTACGACATCATCGCGAAGGCGGAGAAGAACGTCGACCTCATCCAGCGCCGGTTCAACCGCGGCGAGCTGACCGAGGAAGAGCGCTACAACACCGTCGTCCGCATGTGGAACGACACCACGGACGCCGTCACCAAGGCGCTCTCCGACAACTTCAACAACTACAACCCGATCAAGATGATGTCCGACTCCGGCGCCCGCGGTTCCATGACGCAGATGCGCCAGCTCGCCGGCATGCGCGGCCTGATGTTCGCGACGAACGGCCGTACCATCGAGATCCCGATCAAGTCGAACTTCCGCGAAGGCCTGTCCATCCTCGAATACTTCATGGCGGCAAAGGGCGCGCGCAAGTCGCTGTCCGACACGGCGCTGAAGACGGCGGACTCCGGCTACCTCACGAGGCGACTCGTGGACGTGGCGCAGGACGTCATCATCCGCGAAGAGGACTGCGGCTCCCGCGAGGGCATCTGGGTCTACGACATCAAGATCAACCCGACGGACGACAACGCGGTCGAACCGCTGAAGGACCGTCTCGTCGGCCGGTACGTGATCGGCGACGTGATCCATCCCAAGACGGGCGAGGTGATCGTGCGCGACAACTGCCCGGTCAACGAAGATCAGGCGAAGGCGATCGTCAAGGCGGGCATCGAGCGGGTCCACATCCGCACGGTCCTCCAGTGCCACAGCCGTTACGGCGTCTGCGCGCACTGCTACGGCTACGACCTCGCGAACAACAAGCCGGTCAACGTCGGCGAGAGCGTCGGCATCATCGCGGCGCAGTCCATCGGCGAACCCGGCACGCAGCTCACGATGCGTACGTTCCACACGGGCGGCGTCGCGGCGGCGAACATCACGCAGGGTCTTCCGCGCGTTGAGGAGCTCTTCGAGGCGCGCAAGCCGAAAAAGACGGCGATCGTGACCGAAAAGGCAGGTACCTGCCGCATCGAGCTCGTCAAGAAGACGCACAACATCACCATCACCCCGGACGACGGATCGGAAGAACTGGTCTATCAGATCCCGTTCGGCACGAATATGACGGTCGAGGACGGCCAGCATGTAAATGCGGGCGTAGCCCTCACCGAAGGCGACAAGAATCCGGCGGACATCCTGCGCATCAACGGGATCGTGGACGTGTACGACTACATCCTGCTCGAAGTTCAGAAGGTCTACAGGAGCCAGGGTATCGACATCAACGACAAGCACATCGAGGTCATCGCACGTCAGATGACGCGGAAGGTGCGCGTGGACGACGAGGGCGACACGAACCTGCTCTCCGGCTCCACCGTCAACCTCTCCGAGTTCGTCGCGGAAAACGAGGAGATCCGCCGCCGCAGGGAAGCGGGCGAGATCGATCTGAGAGAAGCGACGAGCGAGCCGCTGCTCCTCGGCATCACGAAGGCGTCCCTGCAGACGGAATCCTTCCTGTCCGCGGCGTCCTTCCAGGAAACGACGAAGGTGCTCACCGAAGCCGCGATCAAGGGCAAGGTGGACCACCTCCTCGCGCTGAAGGAGAACGTGCTGATCGGACGTCTGATCCCCGCCGGCACGGGCATGGACTGCTACAGTGATCTCGAAGTGGAGCGCACCGCCCCGCTCGATAATCCGCTGCTTGACATGGATCTCTCCGAGTTCGAGCTCGAAGAGGCCAAGGCCGTGATCCGCGGTACCGACGACGAAGACGACGAACCGCTCCGCGAAGATGACGACGATCTGGACGACGATTTCGACGACGACTTTGACGACGATTTCGATGACGACGAATTCTCCGAGGAAGACGCGGACGCTGCCGACCAGCTGGCCGATGCGCTCGCCGCGCTGAATCAGGACGAAGACGACGAATAAACGCGACCGAGGGAGGGACTTCCGACAGCCCCTCCCTTTTTCCGTGCAGGCGGAGAAAATCGGGAGATCGGCCGAAAGTCCGGCGATTCCCCCTTGACATTTCCCCGGCGGTCTGCTATGATGAAGACAGCGAATTCTGCAAACTTATGCCGGGCGGATTTAATAATCCCGGCAAAAGACCATCACAGGAGGATTGTTATGTCAGATCTCTTCCGCAAGTATGCCGATCTCAAAAAGAAGGTCGGCGGCAACCGCGAGCTCTTCGGGTACGAAGAAACCTTCGGCATGCCCCGCGAGGAGCAGCAGCACATCACGCCGCCCGCCCGCTATCTCGTCCGCATCCTCGCCGAGTGCGAGTTTGCCATCCGCCTCTCGAAGTCACTCGACGGGAAGTACGACGAGATCGTCTCAGCCGCCCTCGATTTCCTCACCGAGGCCATGGAACGCGACGGCGCGCTCATCCGGTCCGTCTGCGACGAGGCGGAGGGCATGCTCCTGCCCCTCCGGGACGACGCGAAGGCCTACAAGCTCATCCTCGCCGGACACGCGCACATCGACATGAACTGGATGTGGTCGTGGCCGGAGACCGTCGCCGCCACCGTCGCCACCTTCACGACCATGCTGAACATCATGGACGAATACCCGGACTTCTGCTTCAGCCAGTCCCAGACGTCCTGCTATCAGATCATCGACGAATACGCGCCGGAGCTGCACGACCGCATCAAGGCCCGCATCGACGAGGGCCGCTGGGAGATCACGTCCTCCGCGTGGGTCGAGACCGACAAGAACATGCCGAACACGGAATCGCTGCTGCGGCACATCGCGTACTCGAAGAAGTACCTCGCGGAGCACTGGGGCATCGATCCGGACAGCCTCGAGATCGACTTCTCCCCCGATACCTTCGGCCACTCCCCGAACCTGCCCGAGATCGACGGCTTCGGCGGCGTGAAGTATTATTATCACTGCCGCGGACTCGGCGAAAACCTCGCGCTCTACCGCTGGAAGTCCCCGTCCGGGCGGGAGATGATCAACTACCGCGAACAGCACTGGTACAACAGCGGCATCACCCCGAAGCCGGCACAGGCGATTTTCGATATCGCGGCACGGTCCGGGGGCTTCAAAACCGGGCTCGTCGTCTACGGCGTCGGCGACCACGGCGGCGGACCGACCCGGCGCGACGTGGAACGCGGATACGAGATGATGGCATGGCCCGTCTTCCCGACGATCAAATTCGGGACGGTGCGCGAATTCTTCCAGGAAGCCGAGGCCGTACGCGAACGTCTGCCCCTCGTCGAGCACGAGCTCAACTTCCTCTTCGAGGGCTGCTACACCACGCAGAGCCGCATCAAGAGAGGGAACCGCCGCGCGGAAAACGCCCTCAGCGAAGCGGAGACCTTCGCGTCCCTCGCGCATGTGAAGACCGGCGCACAGATGCGCTCCTCCGCCTTTGAGCGCGCATGGCAGAAGACTCTGTTCACCCACTTCCACGATATTCTCACCGGCTCCTGCGTGCAGGACAGCCGCGAGCACGCAATGGGGCTCTTCCAGGATGCGCTCGCGACCGCCAACACCGAGACCTCCCTTGCACTTGCGAAGCTCTCCGAGGCGATCGACACCTCCGGGATCACCGTGATCCCCGATCCGGCTTCCCAGAGCGAAGGCGCGGGCGCGGGCTACAACATCGAGCGTTTCAGCGGACGCGCGGTCGACGAGCGGGGCCAGGGCCTGACGCGGATCTGGAACGTCTTCAACTCCACGGCGGCGGACCGCGACGAGCCCGTCGAGATCACCGTCTGGGACTGGACCGGCGATCTGCGCTATCTGAAGGTCACGGACGCCGAGGGCAATCCGCTCGCCTTCCAGAAGCTCGACAGCGGTCTGCAGCAGTATTGGGATCACAAATACTTCCGCTTCCTCGTGCAGCTTGCGGTCCCGGCGTTTTCCTACACGACGGTCGTGCTCGAACAGGGCGAGATGGGCGATTATCCCGTCTACCTGCAGGCCGCGCACGTCTCCCGTCCGAGCCGCAATTATGTGCTCGACAACGGACTGGTTCGTGCGGAATTCGACTACGCGACGGGCGAGATGGTCTCCTTCCGCGATCTCGAAAGCGGATGCGAGCTCCTCGCGGACGGCAGGCGCGCGGCGGTCGAGGTGATCGACACGAACCGCCACAACTCGAACGCGTGGAACATCGGTACACACCTCGCGAAGACCCCGGTCACGGGCGTGACGAACATCCGCAGCGCATGGGGCGGTCCGCTGCGCCAGGGCTTCTCCTTCGAGGCGAAGATCCGTTCTTCGACCGTGCACGCGGAATACAGCCTCGACAAAGGCGCGCGTGCGGTGCGGCTGAATCTCCGTGTCGACTGGTCCGAAGTCGGCGGGGACACGGTGCCGGTGCTGGCATACGAATTTCCGACGTCTCTCGCGGCGGACAAATTCTATTACAATGTGCCGGGCGGCGTCGCGCTGCGGGATGCGGCGGACTGGGACCGTCCCGGCCTGAGCTATGCGGCGGCGGATGCTGCGGTGGGGAATGCGGTCATGACGCTCGTGACCGACTCGAAGTACGGCTTCCGGTGCAAGACGGAGGACGGACGCGCGACGATGCTCTCGACGCTTATCAACTCGGCCACCAGTCCCGATCCGTATCCGGAGCGCGGGATCCACGAGATCGGGCTGACGATCGGTTTGTTCCCGGCATGTCCCGTCCTGCGGGAAGCGGCAGCCGTCGCGGCGAACCGTCCGATGACCGCGGTCTCGACGGGCTCGCACAAGGGAACGCTCCCCGCATCCGGAACGCTCTTCCGGGCATCGTCGGACAAGGCGGTGTTCTCCGCATTGATCGCGGATGGGGATACGCTCTCGGCACGGTTCTACTCGGTCTCGGACGAGGCGGGATCGGTGGAGATCGATGCGGGCGTGCCGGTCCGCGTGGCGTATCTGACGGATCTCGGGGGGAACCGGATCGGCGAATGCCTGATCAGCGGAACGGCGGTCACGGCAGGGATCGCGCCGTACGCCCTCGCGCAGATCACGGTGGAGATCTAAATAGAAAAGACCGCGTGATAAGCGCGGCCTGAAATCCAAAAAACAAGGCTGCCGAACCTCCCTGAACGAGGCGGCAGCCTTTGTCATGCGCTTATTCCGGCGTATATCCTCTTGCGCCGGAGATGAAAACGGATTTTGTTTCGTCGTGGTAGCCGACGTGGAAATCGAGGATCTTTCCGAGATCCCGCAGGCCGAAATAGTTCGCGCCGTCGATCTTGTAGACCGCCAGGGTCACGGACTGCCCGTCGATCAGGACGGCGTTGTTCGAGACGATCGCGCTACATGTCTCCGCCGCGGTCCCGGTCAGTTCGCCGCCGATCGGGGTATAGGGCGCGCCGGAGGTGATCGAAACGGTCTTCGAGGCGTCGTCGTAGTCCACCGAGAACTGCTTTTCGCTGCCGGAGAGGAGCATGGCGAGGTCCCGGAGCTTGAAATAGTTGGCTCCCTCGATCTTGTAGACGGCGGGGTGAACCACGTGTGCGTCGGGCGTATCGGCGCTGTTGCTCACGACGATGGTATTGTTGGTCGCGATGGCGGGGAAGGTTCCGTCCGTTTGTGTCTGTGCGGCTGCCGAAACCGGCGCGGGCAGAGCAAGGCACAATATCAGCGCGAGCACGGCGGCATGCAGTTTTTTCATGCGATCCTCCTTCCGGATTCAGGCGAGGCAGGCGTACAGGATGTTTCTTAGCCGCGGCGAGATGAACGGCTCCTGATTGTTGAGCAGGTGCTGCGTGTAGGTCAGTGACACCCGGTTGTCCGGATCGAGGATCACCCAGACGCCCGCCGCGCCGCCCCAGCCGAACTCCCCGACCGGTCCGATCGAGCCGCCCGCCGCCCGGTCCATCATGGTCCGCACGCCGAAGCCATAGCCGTAGCCCGCGAGCTGGGACCAGTTGAAATCCGAAAGCTGCCGCTCGCCGAGGGTATTCGTCCGCCAGAGATCGATCGTAAGCGGGGAGAGGATCCGATAGCCCTCGCGCGACAGCCCGCCGTTCGCGACGGTTTCGGAGAATTTCGCGTAGTCCGCGCAGGTCGAGAGGATCCCCGCGCCGCCGGAATCGTATTCCGGGCCGAGGATGTGGCCGCAGGTGTTGTTCGTCGGCAGGTATTTTCCGAGATCGTCCCGCCAGTTGTACTGTACCGCGAGCCGCTTCATTTTCATCTCATCCGGGAGATTGTACGATGTGTCCTCCATTCCGAGCGGGTCGAAGAGGACTTCCCGTGCAAAATCCCGCAGCCGCTTGCCTGCGACGACCTCGATGAACGCGCCGAGCACGTCGTGGCACAGGCTGTACTGCCACCGCTCGCCCGGCTCGAAGCAGAGCGGGGACTTTGCGATGGCGCGCGCCACTTCCCGCGTCGGGCAGCGTCCGTCGGTCGAGCGGCGCACCTCCTCGATTGCCGGGGTGCCGAAATTGTAATCGAATCCCGCCGTCATGTTGAAGAGATGACGCACGAGGATCGGACGCTTCGCCGGGACGATCTCCTCGCGGCCGTCGACCCGGGTCCGCACCGTCATGTCCCGGAACTCCGGCATGTATTCGGCGAGCGGGTCATTCATCGTGAACTTGCCCGCTTCGAGGAGGCGCATCCCGAGGCAGGAGGTGATGACCTTCGACGCCGACCAGAAGAAATAGAGCTCGTCGCCCCGCATCTCCCGTCCGGCTTCGCGATCCGCCCAGCCGGTCATGTAGCGGTAGACGACTGCATGGTCCTTCGTCACGATGCAGTCGTTCCCCGGGATCCGCCAGCCGGCCAGATAGTCCTGAAACGCTTTCAGTCTTGTGAAATCCATGATCCGTCCTCCGTCGGTCGCGTCCGTGTGATCAGTCGAGAATGTAAACTTCCATGTCGAGCACGTACCCTTCGGCCATCATCAGCGGGGCGTTCGGGTCGTCGGCGGGCATCCAGAGGGCGATCTCCCACGGGTCGAAATTGGATCCCGCTTCCTCCACGACGCGGTAGCCGAAGTCGTAGCGGTTGTTCTTGACATACATCTTCGTGCCGAGCGCGAAGTAGTTGAAATCCGCCGCCACGGTGCGGCTGCTGACATAGTTTCCGGAATAGGTGTATTCGGAGGTGTTGTAATAGGTGGCCGGGCAGGTGAAGTGATAGGCATAGGAATAGGTGACGCCGTCCTTGCCGACGAGGGTCCCGCCGACGCCGACCTGGACCCGCTCGGGCACCATCGCCGTGACGACCTCTTCCCAGTCGAGGCGGCGGTCGAATTCCACCCCGTTCTTGTACGCGACGGTGTAGTGCATGACGGACTGGCCGTCGACGCCCTCCTGAATCGTTCTGGTGTCCCCGCGCGGGACCGTATCGACGCCGATCTCCTCGGTCGTGTGGGCGACGGTCTGCGGGATGTCCTCCGTGGTGTAGACGTACTTGTCCACAGTGATCGTCTGATCCTCGGCGAGCCAGTCGTTCCAGAGGTCGACCGATGCGCGTTCGCCTTCCGCGAGCGTGATCCCGTTGTTTGCGAGGATCGTGCCGAGCGTCGTCGCTTCGGTGTGGACCGTCAGATCTTCCCGGTCATAGAAATCGACGACGATCCAGTATTTCGGCAGCTCCGGCGGAATCCAGACGGTGCTCTCTCCGCCTGTGCCCTCGCCCGCGTTCGGATCGGTCTGTGCGGTATCGGTCCCGGCGTTCTGGTCGGTCTGGGCGGTGCCGGTGTCCGGATCCGGTTCAGCGGTACCGGCATTCGGATCTTCGTTCTGTCCTCCGGCGGGAGGCTCATTCCCGGTCGGATCCGACGTCGTGTCATCCGGGTTCTGCGCGTCCGTTCCGGAGGGATTTGCGGGATTGTCCTGCGGATCCGTGTCGTCCGGCACGGTCACGTCGCCGGGATCGGTGTTGCCCTCACCGGCGCTCGGATCGACGGGCTCGTTCACATTTGTCTGCTCGTCGTCGGCCGGGGTGACGGCGGCGGGATCCTTCGCCCGGTTCGCCTCCGCGCGGTGCTTGGCGACGGCGACGGCGGTCCCGATCCCCGCGCCGATCAAAACAATGGCCACGAGAGCTGCGGTGATCACGGCGGCGCGCTTGCGTTTCTTCTCCGCCTCCGCCCGACGGCGCTGTTCTTCCTCCTGGCGGCGTGCCCGTTCCGCGACCTGAAGCTGTCGCGTGCGGGTCAGATCCTCGTTGCGGGGCCGGATCGGGATATGCCGCGTCATGGCGGAGGTCTTCTTCGGACGCTCGCCCGCGGGGGATTTTGCCTCGGGACGGGTGACGATGGGGGCCGCGGTGGTCACGCGGGAGTGACGCGCGCCGAGAATGCGCTCCGCGACCTCCGCGAGATTTTCGTCCTCCTCCTCGTAATCCTCGTACTCGTATTCGCCGTATTCGTCCTCTCCGGCGTTTGCGTACTCTTCGTAGCTGCCGGACATCTGTTCTTCGTTTTCGGCTCCGGCGATCACATCATCGCCGCGCGGCGTTTCGTTTTCCAACATAACCGTAGGGGTCCTTTCCGATAATTCTGCAAGTATATTATAGCACACAAACGGCGCTTGCGCAAGAGGGGGAGCGAAAGAAGTGGGATTTGACGGGCATTTGTCCCGTTTTTCGTTGCATTTTGTCCCCCCTGACCCTCCCGCTCGGCGTTCCGCGCTTGACACATCCTGTGTGCACAGACCGTTTTTATACTTCTCGGCTTCGTGAACCGCGATCTTCTCGATCAGGTTGTTGAGCAGCGTCGCGTCGAGCGTCCCGTGATCTGGTTCGTATGCTTTGACTGAAATACGAAACCGCCGATCCGGAATGCGGTTATCCGGATCGGCGGCTTTTCTATGGGGTTACGGCCGGATCAGAGGCTTTCGGCGGTTATCGCTCTGGAGGTGGAAGATTTCGTTATACCGGACGAATTTTGCGAAGAGCAGAAGGGGAATGACCTTTTCATTCCGGTGATAGTAGTACAGCTTCCGTGTCTCTCCGTTGATCACGACGGGAGTTCCTGATACCATGCCCAACGTCCGCAGGCCGGACATAACCGCATCGAGTTCCCCCGCGTCGATCCCGAGCTCTTTCGTCAGAAGGGCGGGCTCAAAGAGGTATTGACTTTCTTTCGTGAGCAGGAAGAGCAGGGCTTTCATGACGGACTTGTCGCCCAGCGCGGTAAATACGGAACGGAGTTCTTCCCCGTCTCCGACCGCCTCGCCCCAGCCGTTTTCCGGCTCCGGAAACACGGAGAAGAACGGGGCGTACGGTTCGCAGGAGGCTTCCGTGAAGCCATCGTCGCTCACAACGGAAGACATGCCGTCGACCGCGGGCGTCGGTTCGAAAATACCGAACGTCGCGCCTATCGTCCCCCAGCAGAGACGCCGGATCAGCTCGAAGGGCTTTCCCCCGTCCCGCTCCTCTTCCTTCTGCATCAGGCTGAAAACCATGAGAGATGCGTCCCGCTCCGTGACCTGCCCGTTTCGGAACAGCGAGTCGAGGGACACGTCCAGCGCGTTGGCCAGAGGAACCAGAAGTTCCGCGTCCGGGTAACAGCCGGTCGTCTCCCATTTGCTCACCGCCTGAGAGGAGACGCCGAGCAGCTCGCTGAGCTTTTCCTGTGTCAGTCCTTTTTTCGTCCGTTCTGTCCGGACGACTTCACCGAACGTCATGCGCTTCACCTCCGATCAGTTTGCATGTGAGGGTACTGATGCCAAGCCTGTGGCCGATCTTTCCGAAGCAGTGTTCGTACGCGATGGCGATCAGTCCGAGGATGCGTCCTTCCCCCATCGACCAATACACCTTGACTTCTCCGTCCGCGAGATGGGCGGTTTCCGAGGTACAAAGCCGGAAATGTTCCATCTGCCTCAGGATCGGTTCTGCTTTCTCTTCGGCAACGCCCGTCTGTTCTCCGATATACGCCGCCGTGAAGGAGGACGGGAAGGATTCGTCGTGAACGACGCGCAGGATCTTCAATGCGTCCTTGTCGGAAAGGAGAGCGAAAAGGGACGCGATCACCGTCAGCTTGTCCTCCTCTTTCAGCCATCCGAAGTTCTCTCCGCTCCGGAACAGCGCGAAGACGAAGTTCATGGCGGGAGAGATGACGCTCATCTGATAGGCATTCTGATCGGACACCACGCACCGCGGATATTCCGGGTATTCTCCGGGATCCGCCGGAAGCCATTTTCTCTTTTCTTCCCTATCCTCGAAGATTCTGTACGATACGCCGATCAAGGTTTCGTACATATTGAAGAAGGCTTTGACAGGGTTGTCCGGGTTCCGATCCGCCTCGGCACGCACAGCATCTTCAAAGGACACGGGGACTCTGTCCGACAGACCGAGCAGGTGGTCCGTCGTCACGCCGAACGCCTGTGACAGTTTGACAACGGTTTCGATATCCGGGGAAGTCGACCCCGTCTCCCATTTGGAATACGTCTTGTTTGATACGCCGATTTTCTCCGCCGCCTCCTCCTGCGTCAGTCCGCGTTCCGTCCGCAGGGCAAGCAGCCGTTCGGCAAGTTTCGGTTCGATGCTCATACGCATGTTCCTCGTTTCGTTTGGATTCAAGTCCGGCCTTGTGCTTCCAGTATAGCTGAAACTTGCAGTAGAGTCAATGGAGAAGAATGAGGGAATTTCGCGCATCAAGCGATTTTCAAATATAATATGGGACCCGCGGTAGAATCTTGCCCTCCGTCTCTCCCCGACCCTGTGATAATACTTAACGCATGAATCGTTGCATTTTGTCCCCCCGGCGCTCCCGCTCGGCGTTCCGCGCTTGACACATCCGCCCGTCCGTGCTATAATAGAGAAAACCATTTCGCATGAAGGAGCACTCCGATGAAACTCAGAAATCCCGATCTTCTCACCCTGTACACGGCGGAGGAGGCGTTTACCGACCGGCTGCCGAACGCGCCGGGGAGCATCTTTGTCCGCGGCGACATCGAACTTTCCACCACGCTGTATGAGCAGGCGGGCACCCTCACCGTCAAAGTCCGCGCCGATACCACCCCGCTGCGGTGGATCCGTCTTCGCTGGAACTTCACCGAGGAGGAGCGGCGCTGTGAGCCCGTGAAGATCCTCGGCGACCATTGGGAACGCGCGTACGGCGACCTCGTCTGGCGCGGGATCGAGCCCGGCCGCATGATGCCGTGGTACATCCTCGTCTCGAACGGCTCCGATGCCTGCCCTGATGTAGCGGGACGGCATACCGAGGGCTTCGGCGTGCGCGTGCGTCCGGGTGCGATCTGTGCCTGGCAGTACGATGGCGCGGGCGTGACCCTCTGGGCGGACGTGCGTTCGGGCGGAGAGGGCGTGATCCTCGGGAACCGCACGCTCTCCGTCTGCACGGTCCTCTTCCGCGATTACGAAAACTGCACGGCCTTTGCGGCAGGACGCGCGTTCTGCGCCGAGATGTGCCCGGATCCCCTCTTCCCGAAGCATCCGGTCTACGGCTCGAACAACTGGTATTACGCCTACGGGAACAGCTCGCACGACGAGATCCTCGGGGACACGAAGATCGTCGCGGAGCAGTGCGCGGGCCTCGAGAACATCCCCTATATGGTGATCGACGACGGCTGGCAGAAGTGGAACACCGACGCGCCGTGGACCGTGACGAACGAGCGGTTCTACGATATGAAGGGCCTCGCGGACGAGATGCGCGCGCAGGGCGTCCGTCCCGGGATCTGGGTCCGCTACCTCGTCGACGGGCACCGGGAGCTCCCGGCAACCGAAGGGGCGGACGACAGCTGGCGGCTTGCCCGGGACGACGATTATCTCGATCCGTCGCATCCCGCGGTCCTCGACTACGTTGCCCGGATCACGCGCACGATCGCGCACGACTGGGGCTACGAGCTCATCAAGCACGACTATTCGACCTTCGACCTCTTCGGCACGTGGGGATTTCACTTCGGCGACAAGATCACGAAGGACGGCTGGCACTTCTATGACCGGAGCCGCACGTCCGCCGAGATCGTCGTGAACTTCTACAAGACGATCCGCGAGGCGGCGGGTGAGAATTGCATCATCATCGGCTGCAACACGATCCCGCATCTCTGCGCGGGTCTTCACGAACTCAACCGCACGGGCGACGACACGTCCGGCTTCGAGTGGGACCGCACGCGGAAGATGGGCGTCAACACGCTCGCGTTCCGCCTGATCCAGAACGGGACCTTCTATATGGCGGACGCGGACTGCGTCGGGATCACGGGCGCGATCGGATGGCAGTACAATAGGCAGTGGCTGGACGTGCTTGCCCGGACCGGATCGCCGCTGTTCGTCTCCTGCAAGCCGGGTGTGCTGAACGCGGACGAACTCGGCGAACTGAGAGCCGCTTGGGCCATCAATTCGGTACAGAAGAACACTGCGCGTCCGGTGGACTGGATGGAGAACGAGACCCCGGCTCTCTGGGAGATCGACGGCGAGCTCGTGCGGTACGCATGGTACAACGAGTTCGGCGCGGAAACATTCCGAGGGAAATGATTGAGAAGAAAGAGATAAGAAGGATTATGTGCAGAAGAAAAACGACCTCGCGGGAGGTCGTTTTTCGTTGTCAATGGGTTTGGGCGGGAGTTCATTTACCGGTGTTCTGCCAGCCATAGGGAGATGCGGGACTGGATTTTTGCAGCGCAGTCGGATTCACTCGTCCCGCGGCTAAGATATGCAGAGATTTCCTCGTTTACGATATCCGCGATCTCGGCGGGGGTATAGTCGATAATTGGGAGGAATGCGCCTTCTTCATCGAAAAGTTCCTCCAGTCGAGAAAGGAAACGATCAGTATCGTCAAGAAGAATGCCTTTTTGTGCTATTTCCTGCCGTTGAAACGAACGAAGATCTTCGAGATCCGTGATCCTCTGGAAACGGATGCTTGCAGAGGAGACGTCGTAGTACACGATTTGTTCCGAAAGAGCGAGCCGACATTCCTCAAAGCTGCTTTTCAGCGCGGGAAAACCATCGTAAAACTGCATAAACGAATTGCCCGGCGAATCCTCGAAGAACGTCCGAAGCAGATCCCACGCAAGCTCCGGCTCTTCGCAGGATTTCATCAGGATGCAGACGGTCTCCGGGTATGCTTCAAAGCGCCCGTATCCCTCCTCAACCGGATATCCGATGGGCACGAGAGCGTCCGTTGCCCACGTTCCGAAGAGAAGCTCGCGCGTGAACGCATCCTCAAAACCGTTCAGTACGCCGTAGCAGACAGGGGTTTTCCCTTCCCGATAGAGTGGACTTTCGACGCTCCAACGATCCCGCGCGTCCGGAAGCAGACGTTCCAGATTCTCTTCTGTCTTCGGAAGATTCTTCCAGAATCGAAGCGCGGCGGCAAAATCTTCCGCAGTAAAATCGCACTTCATCGCGTCATAATCGATCCATTTGTTCAGCCAGCCGCGTCCGAGACATAAGAAAGAAATCTTCAAACTGTCCTGCGTCATGAGGACGGCCGGATTTCCGGTTTCCTGACGGAATCGCTCGGCAAAGTCCATGTATTCCGCCAGTGTCCAGCTTTCACGCGCGCTGTCCGGGAGATTTTCGCACAGGATCCACGTGCCGTAGAACTTGAAGATCGGCGCAATGCCCCACATTCCGCCTTGTCCGTCTGAAAAGGCGTCCTTCACAGCGGCAAACAGATTGTCCGAATTCACTGTCGGATCCGATTCCAGAAAAGGCGTCAAATCCGCCCAGAGATTCCGTGCAAGAATCGTCTTTGCCGCGCTGTGCTGTGCGTAAGTCAGAACGATATCCGGTTGATACAGACTATTCGCAAGGTTAAAGGACAGCCGATCTGTGCCGCTCATCCAGTCTCCGTCCTTGGCGAGGTTGTTCAGAATTACGCGAACACCCGGATGACTCCGATTGTATGCGAGGATCTTTTGCTCGATACGATAGTCGTATCCGTTTGTCATCGCCACCTCGATGGTCTTCACATCCGCGAGATCAATGTCCTCCGTGCGGCGGAGAAGGAAAAAGGAGGGGATGCCGTCTGTAAATACCGAACAAAGGATTGTTTCCCTGTCGAGTGCGCAGATCGTTGTCGCACTTTCCGGATAATCGGAGTTCTGCCGATTGAGGATCAGTGTATCCGTACCGTCATCCGACGCGTAGATTCCCATGCGGTCCTCATCATACCAATCCGCGCCGGAGCCGAAGAAAACCGAAAAGGCGGATTCCCGTGTATCAGAAAGCGAGCGCACTGTTCCTGAGTGGATATCTGTGGCTAAAAGCATACCTCCCGCGTTTTTCTGAACGGTAAACGCGGGCGAGCCGTCAGGGAGAAATCCCATGCGTTCAGGCGCTGCGGGCAAGTCAAAACGCGCGAGAACGGAAAACGCTCCGTCAAGCAAAACAAAACGGCTGTCCGACCCGACGGCGACATATCCATCCTCCCTCACGGCAAAGGTATTTGTAAAGAAATCCGCAGGGCTTCCGTAAAGTTCCGCAAGGTCAACGCGCGTATATTCCTCTCCATCCAGTGTGATGCGGTTGAGAAACATTGTCTTGTAAACGGAGGTGTCCGAGGGATTATAAGACAGCCATGTCAAAGCCTCTGCCGTTATCGCGCCGTGATAAATCACCTCATCTGTGTTTTCAAAAAGGAAAGACAGGTCCTTGCGAGAGACAATCGTTCCTCCGTCCCGGAGTGTAAACAGACAGGCGTGATAATCTGTGGAAACGGAAAGTTCACGTGTCGACTCGTCGAGGAAAAACTCACTCTCCGTATAGGAACCGAGCACGGTCAGAGTCCCTCTGTCCGGGTCATAATATGGCGTAACGTCGCTGTTTAGCTCGAACAAACCATCCTTAAGTGTGAAAGATTCCACAGAGCACCAAACATCCGTGAGCCGATCGGGGCTTTCGATGAGGTCATAGGAGCCTTCCACGCCTTTGTATAGAATACCGGCGGATCTCTTTCCTGAAAGTCCGGCCTCCTCTCGCCTGCATCCCGCGAGTATAACGCAAAGAATAAGCAGAAATGCATGAAACCAAGCATATCTTCTCATTTCATCCTCCCGTGGAATTCTTCATCTATGCTGCCGCAAACTATTTCGATTTGCAAATGATAACGGGACCCGCCCGGATCCCGTTATCTCTGCCGCACCCTTACGGCAGCGTCTTCCCGGAGGCCTTATACAGCTCATACCACTCGTCGTGGGTGATCGTGACGTCCGCGGCCTTCGCGATCTGCGCGATGCGGTCGGGATTCGTGGTGCCGATGATCGGCTGCATCTTGGCCGGGTGGCGCAGGATCCACGCGATCGCCATGCCCGTCGGGGTGACGTCATACCGCGCGGAAACCTCCTCGAGCTTGGCGTTGAGCTTCGCAAAGTCGGGATTGCCGATGAACGGACCGGCGAAGAAGCCAAACTGGAAGGGGGACCACGGCTGGATGGTGATGCCCTTCAGGCGGCAGTAATCGAGTACGGAGCCATCCCGGTTCACAGCCGCGCCGTCCTCCATGTTGACGTGGATGCCCGCGTCGATCATGGTGGTGTTGGTCATGCTGAACTGGAGCTGGTTGACGACGATCTTCTCCCCGCAGAGCGCGCGCTCGAGGAGCTCGATCTGATAGGGATTGTGGTTCGAGACGCCGAAGTGCTTCACCTTGCCCTCGCGGGAGAGCTTCGCGAACGCCTCCGCGACCTCTTCGGGCTCCACGAGGGTGTCGGGACGGTGGAGAAGGAGGAAATCGAGGGAATCGATGCCCATGCGGGTGAGGGACTGTTCGGCTTCGCGGATGATGTGATCCTTCGAGAAGTCGTAGGTGCCGCCGCGGATGCCGCACTTGGACTGGATGACCATCTTGTCCCGCAGGCCGGGATTGGCGCGGAGAAAATCTCCGAAGACGGTCTCGCAGGAGCCGCCGCCGTAGATGTCGGCGTGATCGAAGAAGTTGATGCCGAGCTCGAGATCGGTTTTGATGAGCCGGTCGAGGTCTGCCGGGGCCATGCCGCCGATGCGCATGCAGCCCTGCGCGACGCGGGAACAGGCGACGCCCGCGAGGGTAAAGGTTTTCATAAAAAATCCTCCGGAATTTTAGAAATGGTTCCGGAGGTATGATAACACAAAGCGAGCTGTTTGTCAAGAGGCTGCGGGCAGTGGAGATGCCCCTTTCCCACAAGAGAAGATTCTCAGCCAACAAGCACTCACAGCAGCATAACAAAAGCGCGCACCCGAACAGTACGCACTTTCCTATATTGGTGAACGGATTTCACGCAGTGAAATCAGCTTGCCCTTAGGCGAGTTCGTCATCCGCCCGCGGGGGCATCCCCGCCCGCAGGCGAGTTCGTCTCCTGTCTCCGGACACTGCCCGGCGCAAAAAAAGCATTGCCGAAGCAATGCTTTTTCTATCCGCGCCCTATAGGATTCGAACCTACGACCTACCGGTTCGTAGCCGGGCACTCTATCCACTGAGCTAAGGGCGCGTGCTCCGCTTTTCGCGTGCTCATATATTATACAGCGGGGCGGAGCGTTTGTCAAGGGCTTTGCGGAAGTTTTTCGGGAAAAATCCGCGCCGGAGATCAGTCGCCCGCAGGCGCGTCTTCCGGCTCCGGACCGATCTTTTCGACCGGGATTATCGGGAATCCGGGCCGCGGATGGCGGAAAGAATACGTCTCCGGATCGAGATCGGCCTCCTCCATCGTGCGGTAGACGGGATTCTCCCCGACCTTCGAGTACCGATACACCGACGCCGCAAGATGCCCGAGCCGCCCGTCCTTGTGTACGATCACGTTGTTCTCGACGACGGAACCGGACGGGTTGATCGGGAAGTCCGGATCGTCCGGATCGGTGGAGAAGTCCGTCTTGAGCCGCCCGAGCGAGGGGTATTTCGCCCGCCAGGCGTCGGAGAGATACGGCGTCGCGCGCAGCTTCTGCCAGTGCGGGGCGTCGGGGGTGTTCGTGGCCTGCTTGGCCCAGCCGCCGTGCACGAAACCGTCGCGGTTCCGGTCGTCGTACTGGATCGGGTTCTCGCCGTCGCCGATGATCAGATTGTCGCGGACGACGTTCTCGAAGCCGCCGCCCACGAGGAATCCGTTCTTCGGCACGCCGATGACGATGTTCCCATACGCGGTTTGCCCGCTCTGCCCGTCGTCCCAGTAAATGCCGTCCGGGCGGAATTCTCCCGCGCCGATGTTGGTGAGAAGGTTGTAGCGGATCACCGTCCCGTGACCGCACCAGTCGAAGCCGGAGTAGATCGCGCCGGCGTCGCTCGAATGCAGGACGACGTCGTGGATGAGGTTGTATTCGATGAGGTGATCGTTCCCGCCGTAGTGGATCGCCATGTGCGGGGAACCCGCGATCTCGTTGTGCGCGCAGATGTTCCCCACGCCCGCGAGGTCCACGCCGGACTGATAGGTCTGATAGACCTCGGAGAAGTCGTGGATCCGGCAGTTCACCGCGCGATTGCCGCCCGGCGTCAGCGTGTTCCGG